>JALTNS010000386.1 GCA_027000565.1 Rhizobiaceae bacterium
CTTCAGCAGCATATCCACCATCTCATCCAGGGAGAGACGGTGGGTGTTGTTGGAATTGTAATCCTCGGGCACGATGTCGGGCGGCGCACCCTGGAAATAGTAGAGGTCGTAGTTGAGGTCCCGATTGTCTGCGGGCACGCGATAATAGCCGCCCAGGTCTTGCGCCCGCATCATCTCCTCGCGGGTGAGCAGGGTTTCGTACTGCTTTTCGCCATGACGGACGCCGATGATCTCGATGGGGACGTCGCTGTCGAAGATCTTCTTCAGGGCCAGGGCCAGGGTCTCGATGGTGGCGGCGGGGGCCTTTTGCACGAAGAGATCGCCCGGTTCGCCATGTTTGAACGCGTAAAGCACCAGGTCCACGGCTTCGTCGATACTCATCATAAAGCGAGTCATTGAGGGGTCAGTGACGGTCAGGGGGCGCCCCGCTTTGATCTGTTCGACGAACAGGGGAATGACCGAGCCGCGGGATGCCATAACGTTGCCATAGCGGGTGATGGTGATGATGGTGGAATCCCGCTCCGCTGCCACACGCGACTTGGCCACAGCGAGCTTCTCCATAATGGCCTTAGTCATGCCCATGGCGTTGATGGGATAGGCGGCCTTGTCGGTGCTGAGCACCACGAGGCGATACGCGACCGCGGCCATGGCTGCGTTCATTACATGCTCCGCGCCCACCGCATTGGTCATCAGCGCCTCCATGGGATAGAACTCACAGGAGGGCACCTGCTTGAGCGCGGCCGCGTGGAAGACGTAATCCACACCCACCATGGCGTCCAGCAGGCTCTCGGGCCGACGCACGTCGCCAATGTAGAATTTCAACTTTTTGTTACGATAGGCAAGACGCATATCGCTTTGCTTTTTCTCGTCCCGGCTAAAGATGCGGATCTCGCGGATGTCGGTCTGCAAAAAGCGACGCAGCACCGCATTACCAAAGCTGCCCGTGCCGCCGGTGATGAGGAGGGTTTTATCTTTGAACATATTCATTTTATCTTTCGCACAAAAGAGTTTGATACAAATCGATCAATTTTTTACCTTCAACTTCCCAACAAAATTGTTCACGATAATGAAGACAGTGTGACACCATTTCTTGGTGTCTCTTTTTATCAGACACTACGTTCGCTATGGCAGAAGCCAATGATTCTGCATTTCCTGGCGTATATAGCTCTCCTATGTTCAATTCAGTCACCATTTTTCGCAAGAAAACCATATCACTGCAGACTACTGGCACTCCTGCCATCATATATTGGAATAACTTGTTCGGAGACACGTTTCGATGACTATCGTGCACGGGATCATATAAGACCAGTGCTACATCTGCTCCCATAGATGCCGATACAATCTCCTCCATAGGAACTGGAGGTAGAAAGAAAACTTTATTGTCCAAATTAGCCTCTGTCACCCTTTTTCGCATTTCATTTTCCAAAGGACCGTAACCGCGAAACACAACAACAATGTCTTCGGGAAGATACTTGGCTGACTCAATTACATCCCAAATTCCGCGGTGTGGAATATACCTCGACAAATATAGGGCGATCTTTTTCCCCCGAAATTGCTGAATCCATTCTCCAGGTTGAATTTTCTCATGACCACGCAAATATGGTGCATTCAATACTACAAGAGGGGGCTTGATAGACATTCTTTGCGCCATAACATTTCCCAAATATTCGTTCACTGTGATCACACCGTCAATTCGCCGTGCTATAAAAGTCTGCAACTGACTTGCTATTTTTCCACTAATCCCTCGGAGATTCGCATTCACATCAGGCCACAATTCATGAGAATCATAAACAATTTTTGCCCGCAACAATTTCCCAGCAAGAAAAGCAACTGGCAAAGTGTCGAGGTCGTTGGCATGAATCAAATCTGGGCGTTCTCGCAATGTCAACCAAAATATCAGCAGCAGGCTGAAAAACCTTTCCGCATATTTTAGGATTCGTGAACTTGGTTTTCTGACTCCAAAAGTAATGATTTTGTAAGGAGCTTGATAGCCCAAATTTTCTCGACAAATGACACTTACATTATAACCCGCTTCGAAAGTTATCTGCGCCTCCTTGGTTACACGTGGATCGTGTGAAAGTTCGCTGGTGACAAGCATACACACTCTCTTCATTTTTTTACCTCATTGCTAACAGGAGGAGCAAATACAATCAAAGCCAAAATTGCCAAGATCCCACCCCCGCCCAACAACAAGACAGGAAATTGAACAATTGCAATCTTCATAAATAGCACAAACAAAAAGGCATAAATCGCAACACTAATTGGATTTTTCTCCCTACGAACTATGGCCACTTGCAAAATTTGCAAGAAAATTCCAACAAGAAATGAGCCAATTAACACGCCAAAAACTCCATAGTCTGCATATAAGTTACCAATAAAAGCAGCATTCGTTAGCCCGGTATCAACTCTTGAGGGCTCTTTCATACGGAATACGTAATTTGCCACATTGAAATATTCTTTCCCCAACAAAACACTCAACAACCTCACAGAGCGCCCCAACAAAAAACCATCATCCAAGGGGAAAAACTTGAAATAAAGAGATAAGGCAGTAATAGGAACAACAAAAACCCTCTCCCAAACTATAAATTTCAAAGCATCAATGAAGCCAACACCATATTTCATAACCCTTTCAAAGACAGGATAAGACAAAACAACAACAATAATAACCGGCATTAATCTTAGGGAATTTCTGATCCCATACACAATAAGACCCGCCACAATAAGAACCACAAACACAAAAACAACTGGAAATTTTGCCGTAGATAAAGAAGCAAAAAAAATCGCTGCCGCAAAAGATAAAACAAACCAACCAAACCATCTCAATTTATGAGTAAGCCTCCATGAAACAAATGCCATAGACATCAAGGACGGCAGAAGAAAAGCTCTTCCCCATTCAAATAAATACCCCTCCCAAAAATGAACAGAAACTTTAGTTACCTCCTCCCTCATTTTAACAACTTCTAATGCATTCCCAGAATGTGTAATCATATAAAAAAGAGGAATTCTTCCCCAATATTTAAACAAATAGTAACTTATCAAAATAGCGCACATCAA
>JALTNS010000387.1 GCA_027000565.1 Rhizobiaceae bacterium
CCGGCACAGCAATTGCCACATGGTTCAAACGTCCAATCATTTATTAAAACACCTCCAGGATTAAACCCGCGCAACAAAAATCGTTGTAACAGGTTTCTTTCCCCAAATCTGCCGCGCTTCAGCCCGCACTGCGCGGCGAATGGCCTCACGAACCTTGGCGATATTCTTGCGGCGGCCGCGCGGAATGCCCTCAAGCGCACCAACAGCGGCATCATAGAGGCAATCTTCCATTGTATCCTCTTCGTCCGCCATTTCCGGCAGGCCGATAATTTCAATCTCGGGATCAGATACAAGATTGCCATGATTGTCGATAATCAGCGACATCGCCACATGTCCGGCATAGGAAAGCCCGCGCCTGTCTGGCACACCCATTTCCGCTTCGCTGCCAAGCAGTTTGCCATCCTTGAAAAAGCGCCCATTTGGCACCTGATCAATAATTTCAGCTGATCCCGGTGCCAACCGCAGCATATCGCCATTGCGAACCGGCGCAACATCTTCAATGCCGATTTCAGCCGCCAGTTTTGCGTGTGCGCTGAGATGCGCCGCCTCGCCATGCACCGGCACCGCAATGGTTGGTTTTACCCAGTCATACATCTGCCGCAACTCATTGCGGCGTGGGTGGCCTGAAACATGAACCAGGGCATCGTTGTCGGTAACAATCTCGACTCCCTGCTCGATCAGCGCATTTTGAATTTCAATAATAGATTTGCCATTTCCGGGGATGATACGCGACGAAAACACTACCCGGTCACCCGCCGCAAGCGATCCCTTGTGGTGATCATCGCGGGCCAGCTTGGCAAGAGCTGCACGCGATTCGCCCTGACTGCCCGTCAATATCACAACCAGTTGCTCGCGCGGAATGGAGGCGAATTCATCATCATTTACAAATGGCGCAATACCATCGAGATAACCAAGTTCGCGTGAAACGTCGCACACCCGCAACAGCGAACGGCCGAAAATCATTACCTTGCGGCCAACCTTTTCAGCAGCCAGCGCAATTGAGCGGATACGCCCGACATTTGATGAAAATGTGGTAATCAGCACCCGACCTTTTGAGGCCTCGATAACATCGGCCAAACCGTCTGACACCTGCTGTTCGCTGGGCGAAACACCTTCGCGCATGGCATTGGTTGAATCGCATATAAGCGCCAATACGCCTTCCTCTCCCAACCGGCGAAAACCCTTTTCATCGGTTTTTTGACCGAGCGATGGTGCATGATCAAGTTTCCAGTCACCGGTGTGAATTAACCGGCCAAGCGGTGTGTTGATCGCCAGCGACACCGGTTCCGGAATAGAGTGGGTAACGTGCATCGCTTCAATTTCAAACGGACCAACCTTAAATTGTTCGCCAGCCTTAAAGATTGTTAGTGGAATATCCGGCGCACCGCGTTCAGAATAACGCTTGGCCTCTAGCATTCCGGCCGTAAACGGCGTGCAGTAAACCGGTGCGCGAAGGCGTGGCCACAGGGTTAAAAGCGCACCATAGTGGTCCTCGTGCGCGTGGGTGATGATAATTGCCTCAAGATCATTGACCACTGATTCGAGAAACCGGATATCTGGCAAAATGAGATCAACACCGGGCAATGTCGGGCCGGGAAATGTAACGCCAACGTCAACCACAATCCATTTGCGTTTAGCCGGTTTGCCATAACCATACATGGCAAGGTTCATACCGATTTCGCCAACGCCGCCAAGCGGTACAAATACTAAGTCTTCGGAAGGTTTTTTCATTATCTACTACTATCGTTTTTTTGAATATTGCCAAAGAAAATATCGGCGGCGGATATCAACTTATCGCCATTGGATGTGGCAAGAACCATCAGCCCCTGTTCATCAATGCCTGTGAATGTACCACTAACACTATAATCATCAAACCGGGCAACAATCGGCTGGCCAATTCCTGCTGCCCTTGCAAGCCAGTCTTTACGGATTGATGCAAAGCCCTGACCACGATTCCAGATCACAAGATATCTGTTCATGGTGCGCGCAAGTTGCGCGAACAGTTCTTGCGGGCTGATTGAATAACCCTCGCTTGCAAGCGACGTCGCGGGATATAACACATTGTCGGGAGCATATTGGCAATTGACACCACAGCCGATTACCACTGCCTGCCTGCCGCCGGGCAGAACCGAGGCTTCAAGCAGAATGCCGCTGATCTTTTTGCCATCGAACAACACATCATTGGGCCATTTGATTGAAACCGGGGCTTCAATGTTCCCAATTCCGGCATGAATCGCCTCGGCCACTGCCAGTGAGGCAACAAATGGCAAGGTGGCAATATCCTTTTGCTGACCATTTTCGATCAGCAGCAGCGAGGCGTAGAGATTGCCGGGTCTGGAAACCCACTCGCGGCCACGCCGTGCCTTTCCGGCATGTTGTTCATGCGCGGTAACCCACAAATTGCCTTCGACACCGGCCAGCGCCTGCCGCATGCATTCGGAGTTTGTGGAATCAAGCCTTTCAAACGCCTGTTGGTGATAACCACCTGCAAGTGAAGTGGAAACTGCCAACTGATCACTCAGAAGAAACTGCGTGCCGCGGTTTCTGCAGTGGTCAGCAACGTTCCGCCAAACAGCACATAAAAAATTACAAACAGCCCGCTTGCACCCAGCACCAGCCGCAATTCACCGGCCATCGGCATGAACGACCCGGTTGGCTCATCCATCCACATGATCTTGATGATCCGCAAATAGTAGAATGCACCGACTACGCTTGCCAGAACACCAATTACCGCCAGCGCATAGAGCTGTGCCTCTATTGCAGCAAGAAAGACATACCATTTGGCCCAAAAGCCCGCTAACGGTGGAATGCCAGCCAGCGAGAACATCAAAGCGGTTAAAAACAGCGCCATAACCGGGTTGCTGGAAGATAGACCTGCAAGATCATTGATATCTTCAACCATGCCATCCTTGCGCCGCATGGCGAGAATGCAGGCGAATGCTCCGAGGGTCATCGCCACATAAACTGCCATGTAAATCAGCACACCGGTAACACCTGCCTGACTACCGGCAGCAAGACCGACAAGTGCAAACCCCATATGACCAATTGATGAA
>JALTNS010000388.1 GCA_027000565.1 Rhizobiaceae bacterium
CTCGTTCGCGATCTCGGGCGAAGCAGTGGAAAACTCGTCGAATTCTCTACTTCGGGAAAAGATACCGAACTGGACAAAACTGTGGTGGATAAGATCGGAGACCCCTTGATTCACATGATTCGAAACGCGGTGGATCATGGCCTTGAGGGAAGTGCAGAAGAGCGGCGGGAAGCCGGAAAGGAGGCCGTTGGGCACGTATCACTGCGTGCCTTCCACCAGCAAGGCAGTTTACTTATAGAAATCGAGGATGATGGCCGTGGTCTTGACCGAAGCAAGATCGTTGAAAAGGCTGTTTCCAAAGGTCTCATCCGCACTGCGGAGGGCATGAGTGATGAGGAAGTCTGGAGCTTGATTTTTGAGCCAGGCTTTTCGACCGCCAAGGAAATCACGGATGTCTCCGGGCGCGGTGTCGGCATGGATGTCGTGCGCCGTGGCGTAGAAAGCATGCGTGGCCAGGTTAGTATCCAGTCCACGCTGGGCAAGGGCACAATATTCACCATACGCCTGCCCCTGACCCTCGCCATCATCGATGGCATGGTCGTCCAATGTCGTAAAGAGCGTTACATCATTCCAACCCTGTCCATCCGAAAATCGGTCCGGGCCACCACAGAAAATACCACAACCGTGTTGGGCAAAGGCGAAGTACTGATTCAACAGGAAGAAGTTATCCCGCTTATACGGCTCTCCCGCCTCTTTGCCATCCCCGGGGAAGATACCGATATCACTGGTGGCTTTGTCGTGTTGGTGGAATCCAATAGACAAACCCTCGGAATCCATGTGGACCGATTGCTCGGACAGCAACAAATTGTTATTAAGCCCCTCGGTGATCTCGCCAGTAATGCGCAGGGAATTTCTGGCGGTGCGCTTATGCCCGATGGGAATGTCAGTATGATCATTGATGTCGAGGGACTGCTGGCTCTGTCCCGCGATGTACCAATCAACGAGGTTGCGTAGGGAAGAACAAGATAAACGAAAGCAATACCCCATGTCACCGCTCAGTAAAATTATTGCACTGCTTGCAGGAAGCACCCTTCTGGCATTCGTATTGGTGGGGGGCTATTTGACACATTCAATGCGTTCCTCAGCTATCAGGCAATGGGCGGAGAGCAGGGCTGTCTCGGCCAGCCAGTTGGCTGCATGGCTCGACAGCGACTTGCAGGAAGCAAAAGATCATCTGATCGCCACGACCAAGCTGGAGGCCTTTCGTCGCCCCCCAGACCCAACCCTGATCAACCTGCAAGTCAACGGTATACCCAAAAATAGCGATCCCGGACGGCGCACCTATCTTTACTTGCTGCTCAACGAGGAAAGCCATGGTTTTGAGGTACTCTTCGTCCTCCTTCCAAACGGCGATCACTACATCTCACACCCCTTTTCGGTGCAAGAGTCCATCGAAACCTACAACCTGTCTCACAGGCCCTATTTTCGCCAGGCAACCGACACCCGAAAGCCTGTTATCTCGGGCACTATCATGGGAGCCGATGGCCAGCCCGCCGTGGTTATCGACGTGCCTGTCCTTGATGAAAATGGCAAAATAACCTCCCATTTGGGTGGTGTTTTTCACTTGTCAAGCGTGACACGCCTCGTTGAGAATCCACGATTTCGAGAGAATCACGAAACTTTATTCCTGGTAGATGCTTCGGGGAAGCTCATCGCCCAAGCGGGCGCAACGACAGCGGAGGTCAAGAAGCTATCCTCCAAATCATTCGTTCAGAAATTCGCTTCTGAGAACGCAAGGCTAGCCAGCATAAACGACGATAGGGGTTCCCTGAAAGCAGCACCTTTCCAAAATAAAGAAGGCACATGTAACACGGTGCTCGTGGGACTCAACAGCGGCTGGACACTCGGCATTTCTTCCGATCTCAAGCCCACTGTCGCCCAGTTTGCACCCGGCATCCTGCGAACCGCTTTCCTGGCTGCGATTTTGATGAGTCTGATCAGCGGTATTGGAATACTCCTGGTCCGTCGAATCGGACTCCGCTGGGAAGCAATCGACCGCGAAGAGACCCAAAAGGCGCTTGAAAGAGGAGAGACGATGTACCGGGAGCTGGTTCAGAGCGCCAACAGCATCATCCTGCGTATGGACAACACCGGCATAATCACCTTTATGAATCCCTATGCTCTCGAACTCTTCGGCTATACCAAGGAGGAGATTCTGGGACACCATGCCGTAGGAACTATTGTACCAGAGAAAGACAGCGAGGGCGGTGATCTGGCAGAAGTGCTCAGAGCCATATGCGCCTCTCCCGAGGACTTCGTCACCAACAAAAATGAAAACATGAGAAAGAACGGGGAGCGCCTCTGGATTTCATGGACCAACAAGGGAGTGCGTGATGATAATGGAGCTATAAAGGAAATCCTCTGTATTGGAAACGACCGAACAGCACACAGAAACTCGGAGAAAGAGCGAAAACGACTGATGCAAGCCATCGAGCAGGTCGTTGAAACGGTCGTCATTACAGACATCCGTGGGAACATTCAGTATGCCAACCCGGCGTTTGAACGGATCACTGGCTATACACGCGACGAGGTTCTTAAAAAAAATCCACGCATTCTGAAGAGTGGCAAGCACGATGCCGCCTTCTATAAAAGGATCTGGAACACCATTGCCGGTGGGGAAACTTGGACCGGACGTATCACGAACAAAAAGAAAGATGGAACCTTCTTTACCGAGGATGCTGTCATCTCGCCGATTCGGGATGCCTCGGGCCGTACGATTAACTATGTCGCCGTCAAGCGTGATGTAACCCGGGAAATCGATCTTGAGAATCAGTTGCGACAGGCCCAGAAAATGGAGTCCGTCGGGCGCCTGGCCGGTGGTGTGGCCCATGATTTCAACAATATGCTTGCTATCATCCTCGGACATTCAGAAATTGCGCTGGGGCGAAACGGAGATTTGGAGGGGATCCAAAAAGATCTGAAACAAATAAAAAGGGCTGCCGAACGCTCCGCGCATCTTACACGACAACTACTGGCTTTCGCCCGTCGACAAACCATCGTGCCGCAGGTATTGGACTTGAACGAGACCATCTCGGACATGAT
>JALTNS010000389.1:0-678 GCA_027000565.1 Rhizobiaceae bacterium
CTGCGCGCAGGCTTGGGGCGATTGTTACAGCAACCGATGTGCGCCCGGCCACCAAGGAACAGGTTGAATCGCTGGGGGCAAAATTTGTCGCCGTTGAAGA
Source organism: Rhizobiaceae bacterium (assembly GCA_027000565.1). Classification (GTDB taxonomy): domain Bacteria; phylum Pseudomonadota; class Alphaproteobacteria; order Rhizobiales; family Rhizobiaceae; genus SZUA-100. The sequence goes on from JALTNS010000389.1 coordinate 101, forward strand.
TGACGAGTTTCGTTCAGCCGAAACCGCTGGTGGTTATGCCAAGGAAATGTCGAAGGAATATCAGGCCAAACAGGCAGAGCTTGTGGCCGCCCATATTGCCAAGCAGGATATTGTTATTACCACAGCGCTTATCCCCGGTCGTCCGGCTCCCAAACTGGTGAGCAAGGATATGATTTCATCGATGCGCGCCGGTTCTGTACTGGTTGATCTGGCGGTTGAGCGTGGCGGCAATGTTGAAGGCGCGATGGCCGGAACCGTTATGCAGGTCGGCGATGTTTCGATTGTCGGGCACTTGAATATGCCCGGGCGAATTGCGGCGACCGCATCGCTGCTTTATGCCAAAAACCTGCTGAATTTCCTTGAGACCATGGTTGACAGGGAAAATTCAAAACTGGCCATCGACTGGGAAGATGAGTTGGTCAAAGCCACCTGCCTTACCCATGCGGGCAAGATTGTGCACGAGGCTTTTGCCGATGCCAAACCCGCAAAAGCGACGGCGAAAACCGTAACGCCAAAAAGCGCACCGGAAAAAAGTGCCAAGAAGGCAAAACCGGCCAAATCCGGTAAAAAACCTGCGG
>JALTNS010000389.1:688-11486 GCA_027000565.1 Rhizobiaceae bacterium
CATCAAGGGCATTGGTCCGCAAAACCGCGACAAGCTTGCGGCCATCGGCATTAAAACCTTTGCCGATGTGGCTTCATTGAACAAAAAACAGCAGCAGGAAATTGGCGAAAAACTGGCCTTCCCCGGACGCATCGAGCGTGAGGAATGGGTTAAACAGGCCAAGGAAATTATTGCTGCAGACAAATCCGGCACTGAAAAATCAGGGGGGAATTCGTAATGGCGCGTGACGCACTGGACAAGGCGCTCGAAGGGCTTGAGGCTGCGGCCAAAGCCGTTGGCGAGGCCGCAAAAAATCTTCCCGATGTCAGCGAGGGCGCCGTAAACGCTGCAAGCGATGTGGCGTCCGGCGCATTGGGTGGCGCGATTGATCCGTTTGTCTTCCGGCTGGCGATATTCGTGCTGTCGATTTTCATCGGTTATTTTGTCGTCTGGTCGGTAACACCGGCACTGCACACACCACTGATGGCGGTTACCAACGCGATTTCCTCGGTGATTGTGGTTGGTGCGCTGTTATCGGTTGCGGTTGAAGCAACCGGTGCACTGGCCACCACATTGGGCTTTATCGGTCTGGTGCTGGCGGCGGTCAATATATTTGGCGGTTTTCTGGTCACCCAGCGCATGCTTGCCATGTATAAAAAGAAGGAGCGATAGATTATGTCTGCAAATCTCGCTTCGATTTTCTATCTGATTTCCGGTGTTTTGTTTATTCTGGCGCTGAAGGGGCTTTCGCACCCTGTTACCTCGCGCCGCGGCAATACCTACGGCATGATCGGCATGGCGATAGCCATCATCACCACGCTGTTTGTGGCTTCTCCTTCTTTTGGCGGGTTGGTGCTGGTGATCATCGGCCTTGCTGCCGGTGGTGGCATTGGCGCGGTGGTTGCCAATCGCATTGAAATGACCGCAATGCCGCAACTGGTTGCGGCATTCCATTCGCTGGTTGGCATGGCTGCCGTTATGGTTGCAGCCGCTGCCCTTTATGCGCCGGAGGCCTTTGGCATTGGCTCGGTTGGCAATATTCACACCGCCAGTCTGATTGAAATGAGCCTTGGGGTTACCATTGGCGCAATAACCTTCACCGGCTCGGTGATTGCGTTTCTGAAACTTGATGGCCGTATGTCGGGCGCACCAATCATGTTGCCGGCCAGGCATTTGATCAACGGGCTGCTGTTTGCCGCAATCGTTGTGCTGGTGATCATTCTGGCAACCACTGAAAGCCATTTTGTCTTCTGGCTGATTGTGCTTTTGTCGTTCCTGTTCGGGGTTTTGATCATCATTCCAATTGGTGGTGCCGACATGCCGGTGGTGGTTTCGATGCTCAATTCCTATTCGGGCTGGGCTGCTGCGGGCATCGGCTTTACGCTCGGCAATCTGGCGCTGATCATTACCGGCGCACTGGTTGGTTCGTCCGGTGCAATCCTTTCCTACATCATGTGCAAGGCAATGAACCGCTCGTTTATCTCGGTCATTCTTGGTGGCTTTGGTGGTGATGATGCGGCGGCTGCCGGAGGCGAGGTTGAAGAACGCCCGGTCAAGCAGGGTTCGGCAGATGATGCCGCCTTCCTGATGAAAAACGCCTCGAAGGTCATCATCGTGCCGGGTTACGGCATGGCGGTCGCGCAGGCGCAACATGCGCTGCGTGAAATGGCCGACAAGCTGAAGGAAGAGGGTGTTGAGGTCAAATACGCCATTCACCCGGTTGCCGGCCGCATGCCGGGCCACATGAATGTGCTGCTCGCCGAGGCCAATGTGCCCTACGACGAGGTGTTTGAACTGGAAGACATTAATTCCGAATTTTCCCAGGCCGATGTGGCCTTTGTTATCGGTGCCAATGATGTCACCAACCCGGCGGCGCGGGATGATAAAACCTCATCGATCTACGGCATGCCCATTCTCGATGTTGACAAGGCGGCAACAACGCTGTTTGTCAAACGCGGCATGGCTTCGGGTTATGCCGGTGTGCAAAACGAATTGTTTTTCAAGGACAATACGATGATGCTGTTTTCCGACGCCAAGAAAATGGTCGAGAACATTATCAAGGCGCTGGACTAACTTCGTTAGGTTGGTTTGAAACTGGTGCGGCGTGGTTCGGGAAACTGAACCGCGCCGTTCGTTTTATTGCACAAGCCAATCTCTCGAGGTCGACAATGGCATTAGGTCCCGGCTCGCGCTTCGCTTGGCCGGGATGACGAAGGAGAGGGGAACAGCCTGTGGTAATTTCAGAATAAATCCCACGGCCGTCATCCCGGAATTGCCATACCGAGCGCAGCGAGGGGTGATATCCGGGACCCAATGCTACTAACATATTAAAAGAGATTATCGAGCAGGCGCGGCAATACAGGTATTCTTTTTCGATCAATTGTATTTTCCAGTGCCACTGCTTTAAATCCGCCCTGAAATACCCCCTTGGCATTTCAAGCATGTGCCGCTTAAATGGCGCACAAATTCCAATTGAAAATGTGACGGCCCCCTTATGAAAATACGAAAAGCCAGCCAATCCGCGCAAAAAATCTCAGCCGATCAGGCGGTGAACCTCGTCAAGTCCGGGATGTGGCTCGATTATGGTGCAACGCTTTGTCAGCCCAATGTTTTTGATGAGGCGCTGGGTGCGCGTATCACTGAATTTTCCGATTTGAAGATGCGTTATTGTCTGGCGATGCGCCCGCGCGCGGTTTTGACCAACGATCCTGAAGGCAAGCATATTCATGTCTTCAGTTCGCATTTTTCCGGTTACGACCGGGCAAAACATGATGCCGGTCTTTGCAGTTATATTCCGGTCAACCTTGGTGAAGTTGCTGACTATTATCGTCGTTTCATCGATCCGATAGACATCGTTGTTTTGCGGGTCGGCGCGATGGATGCGGAAGGTAATTTCAACCTCGGGCCAACCAATTTGTGGCACCGGGCGCTGGTCGAGCGGGCAAAAACACTGATCATCGAAACGTGCAATGTCATGCCCCGGGTTTACGGGGAGGGGACCACAATTCATGTCAGCGAAGTGGATTACATCATTGAGGGTGACGAGGCGCCGCTGGCAGAACTGCCAAATCTTGCGCCGCGCGATGTTGATCAGGCGGTTGCGCGTTATATTACTTCTGAAATCGATGATGGTGCCTGCCTGCAGATCGGTATCGGCGGCATGCCCAACGCGGTGTGCAGTCTGCTGGCCCATTCCGGCATCAAGGACCTCGGTGTCCATACGGAGATGATGACAGACGGAATTGCCGAACTATACCGTGGCGGCCATATTAACGGTGCGCGCAAAAAACTCGATGTTGGCAAGATCGTTTACACCTTCGCGGCCGGTACCAAATCTCTTTATGATACGCTTGATGAAAATGACGACATGCTTTGCCAGCCGGTGGAATATACCAACCTGCCGCATATGATTATGCAAAACCCGCGCGCCACGGCGATCAACAGCACCACCCAGGTTGATCTGACCGGTCAGGCGGCATCGGAATCCGATGGTAATCGACACCTCACCGGCACCGGCGGTCAGGCGCAGTTTGTGCGTGGTGCCTATGGGTCTGAAAATGGCAAGTCTTTCATCTGTTTGCCCTCGGTCTATGAGAAGAACGGCAAGCGGGCCAGTCGCATCGTTTTTAACCTGACAGAAGGCAATATCGTCACCACCACCCGCGCCGACATGATGTATGTTGTCACCGAATATGGCATTGTTAATCTCAAGGGAAAATCTGTTTCAGAACGGGCAAAGGGGCTGATTGCTCTGGCCCATCCGGACTTTCGCGAGGAACTTGAGCGACAGGCATATGAAAACCGGCTGCTGCCGCGCGGGTTCAGTTTTTAAGCCGGTTGCTGTTTGTCGCGCGATTGTTTGCCCATAAATGTGAAACCGTCTGGATTGAACGGCTCAAAGGCGGACCCTGTCGACGTTGTCGACGCTGACATCAAAGGCTGATCTGGCACCGGCAATAAACCGGTCGCTGTTGCCACTGGTGAAAAAGCGATCAGGTCCAGTGCTGTTGCCCGATTGCCAATTCGTGGCAAATTTTGCCGCCATCGCTTCTGCCGGGTCGAGCAGTTGACAGCCATCATCGACATATTGTGAGATTTGGTCGCTGATCGCCGGATAGTGGGTGCAGGCAAGCAATATTGCCTGTTTGTGACGCAAGGGCGAGACGATCTTTTTCAAATCCCTGTGCAGTGCTTCACCATCAAACCTTCCGGCCTCTATGTGTTCCGACAAGGGTTGCGCCACCCGCTGGGTAAGATCAATCGTTGCATCATCAATCGCCCGGCGATATACATTTGATTGCACGGTTCCACGACCGGCCAGCAGTCCAACATTGGACCAATGGCCGTTTTTTATCATCCCTGCGCCAAAGGGGATAATGCCGAAGACGTTTTCACAATCGTCATATGCCGCGCTGGCTGCATTGCAGGCAATGGCGATTTGCTCGGCGCCTTCGGCAAACAGAAAATCAAACACCCGCTGCAACCGGTCATGAAGTTCGCCACGAGGCATGCGGCCATAGGGAAGGCCGCCGCTATCGGCAAAATATAGCACCGGAATGTCCGCGCGATCCTTCAGGGCCTTGTAAAAACCAAGACCGCCAATGCCAAAATCGACTACGCCGAGGTAATTACCCATGTTTTGCCAATCCTATGTCCGGCTTATGTGAAAGCGATACATTGCTGTTTGTTCCATACTTTATGGTGCACTTCCCTGCCTGCGGGCACCAGTTTAATTTACTGATATATAACTCAAGTAAATCTGATGAAATATTGGCTCGCCATTCAACGGCTCTAACGGCCGACATTTATCCCGTGCTTTTGCAAATCCTGCGCCATTTGTTCAGCACTGACAAAAAGCTCGGCGCGCCAACCGAAGGCGCGGGCGCCGTCCACATTCTTTTGGCTGTCATCAAAAAACAGGGTTGCCTGCGGGTCGAGGTCGTGGGTCGTTGTGTGGTGATCGTAGATTGCCCGATCCGGTTTGATCAACCCGATTTCGCCGGAAACGGTTTCACCCCGGGCGAGTTTCAGGAAGGGATATTTTTCCCTGGCCAGCGGAAAGGTTTCCTGGTTGAAATTGGTTAAAAGGGTGACATCCATCCCGTCCTTGACCAGCTCTTTCATTATTGCGACCGAATCTTCGATTTTGTGCGGAATCATTTCAATCCAGTGTTTTCGAAACGCACAGATAAGTTCCGCTTCGTCGGGGTGTTCTTCGATCAGGATTCTTTCCGCATCATGCCAGCTGCGGCCCCGATCCTGCTCGATATTCCATGAACCATTGCAAACCTCGCGCAAAAACCATTGACGTTTCTGATCGTTAGGTATGAGATAGCGAAAGGGAATTTCAGGGTTCCAGTAAATGAGTACCTGGCCAACGTCGAATACAATATGTTTGATAACCGTCATTGTGGCTCCATCAACTCGCTTGCGCGGTCAGATCAATCTGCAAGGATCGATTTCATCAAACCCGCAGGGGCATTTGTATCAATTTTGTGACAAGGTATTGAAAATTTCTGCAATTCTGATACCCAAGGAAGTCCAAATACTAATCGATTTAAAAAATAATGCAAACCGGGAGAAAACAATGAAAAAAACAATCGCAACGCTCGCTGCCAGTGTGGCAATCGCCGCATTTGCCACAATGGGCGCATCGGCCAAAACCCACAAACTGACCTATTATTGCAGCGCTCAGGAGGACTGGTGCCAGTTGATGGCCAAGGGTTTTGAAGAGGCAACCGGCATCAAGGTCAACATGACCCGCAAAAGCTCCGGTGAAACCTTCGCACAGATAAAAGCCGAAGCTGCAAATCCAAAAGGCGATGTCTGGTGGGGTGGCACGGGCGATCCTCATTTGCAGGCAGCGGAGGAAGGTTTGACCGAGCCTTACGAATCTCCCATGCGCAAGGAGCTTAATTCCTGGGCAATTTCCCAGTCTGAATCAGCCGGCAATCGCACCATTGGCATTTATTCCGGTGCGCTTGGTTATGGCTATAACACGGAGCTTTTGAAAAAGAACAATCTGCCCGAGCCAAAGTGCTGGAAAGATCTGTTGAAGCCCGAATATAAAGGCTTCATTCAAATGGCCAATCCTAATTCTTCAGGCACTGCCTACACAACGCTTGCAACAATTGTGCAATTGTTTGGTGAAGAAAAAGGCTTTGAATTTATGAAGGGCCTGCACAAAAACATCAACAATTACACCAAATCGGGTTCTGCACCGATCAAGGCTGCAGCGCGTGGCGAAAATACCATCGGTATCGTGTTCATGCATGATGCGGTCAAGCAGGCCGTATCAGGCTTCCCGATCAAGGTGGTGGCACCGTGTGAGGGTACCGGTTATGAAATTGGCTCAATGAGCATCATCAAGGGTGCGCGCAATCTTGAAGCTGCGAAGAAGTTCTACGACTGGGCTTTGACTGCCGACGTGCAATCGCGGGCGCTTGAGGTCAAGGCATTTCAGGTAATGTCGAACAAGAGCGCAAAAAGTTCACCTGCCGCACCTGATCTCGCCAGTATCAAGCTGATCGACTATGATTTCAAAAAATACGGATCGTCAGCCGAACGCAAGCGCCTGCTGAAGAAGTGGGACGATGAAGTGAAGGTCCTGCCACAGTAATCGCGGTATAAATCGTGAGCGATACAACATTCCAGTCGCCTGCCCATCAGCGGGCGGCTGGCTCCGGCACCAACCGGACCGTGCTGCTTTGGCTGATTATCGGGATCATCGGTTTTACCCTGTTACCGTGGTACGTGCAGGAAGATGGCTTGTGGAGTTTTTACTGGCTGCAATACGGCTATCCGTTTGAGCCTGACTACGCGCCTGCAGCTTTTCTTCTGGGCCAGAATTCAAAAATCTGGCTGGCGCCATTAGCGGTATTTCTGGTGCTGCCCTTTACGGTGCTTGGTAAACACAAAACCGATCCCGTTTTTGCGAAAGTTTTGTTGGTCAGTGGTATCGGCGGCCTTGGCTGGCTGCTGTTTCAGGGCTTTGCAATCGGCATTCAGGGCTGGCAGTTGGGAATACTGGAAACCCTGTTCGGGCCGCTCGGTGATCAACAATATGGCCTTGGTTATGGCGCCATGCTGCTGGCAGCCTGTTTTTTGTTTATGATCACCATAGGAGCTGCGGCGCGCGGCGCGGTTAACGGCGATATATTTGTTGTCAGTTCGATTGGCTTTGTCGTCGCTATTGTCGGCATTTTCATTTTTTATCCTATCGTCGGCATGCTGGCCAATGCACTGCGCGATAATGAAGGCGTCTATTCGATCTTCATATTTCTGGAAAAATTTCTCGACCGCAAAATATGGGGGCTCGGTTGCCTGACGGCCAATGTCGGTTGCGGAGTGGCATGGAATTCACTGCTGCTCGGGGTGCTGGTGGGTGCATCTACCACGGCACTCGGGCTGGTTTATGCGCTGGTGGCGACCCGCTCGGGCTTTAAGTATGGCAGGCTGCTTCGGGCGCTCACCGTATTGCCGATCATTACCCCGCCATTTGTTATTGGTCTTGCGATCATTTTGCTGTTTGGTCTTTCCGGCTCGGTCACCCAGTTTATCGCAAATGCCTTTGACATAACCCCGACCCGGTGGGTTTACGGCCTGCCGGGAATTATGATTGCGCAGGTTCTGGCCTATACGCCGATTGCTTTTCTGGTGCTGATTGGTGTTGTCGAGGGGGTCTCGCCTTCGATGGAGGAAGCGGCACAAACCCTGCGCGCTGATCGCTGGACAACTTTCAAGACCGTGACATGGCCGTTAATGCGGCCCGGGCTTGCCAATGCATTTTTGCTCGGCTTCATCGAATCGATGGCGGACTTTGGCAATCCATTGGTACTTGGCGGCAACTACGATGTGCTTTCAACCGAGATATTTTTCTCGATTGTCGGTGCGCAAAACGATCAGGGTCGCGCGGCGGTGCTGGCAATAGTGCTGTTGACCTTCACATTGGGTGCATTTTTTGCCCAAAGAAGATGGTTGGGCAAAAAATCCTATTCGGCCAATACCGGCAAGGGTGATGGCGGCGCGCATCCATTGTTGCCACGTCGGCTTAAATGGCCGGTTTATACAATTGCTGCAATCTGGACATTCATGACTGTTGTTATTTATCTGATGATTTTTTACGGCAGTGTTGTGGAAGTCTGGGGTCTCAAGGATAACCTGACCTTCCGCCACTATGTGGATGCCTTCGGGTTGAAATGGACCGAAAACGGGTTGTTGTGGGTTGGTTCGGCGTGGAATTCATTCTGGACGACGCTTCAAATTGCGGCGATTGCCGCACCGCTAACCGCAATGCTCGGCCTGGTGACTGCCTATTTGCTGGTGCGGCAAAAATTTACCGGCAAGGGGGCGTTTGAATTTGGCACCATGTTGTCGTTTGCCATACCAGGCACGGTTATCGGTGTGAGTTATATTCTGGCCTTCAATGTGCCGCCGATCGAGTTGACCGGCACCGGGGCAATTCTGGTTTTGAGTTTTATTTTTCGCAATATGCCGGTCGGCGTGCGGGCAGGTGTCGCTTCGATGGCGCAACTGGATAAAAGCCTCGATGAAGCCTCGCTCACCCTTGGTGCCAATGCCTGGCAGACATTCCGGTCAATCATTCTGCCGCTGTTGCGCCCGGCCATATTGGCGGCTGTGGTTTATTCCTTCGTTCGTGCCATGACCGCGATTAGTGCGGTAATTTTTCTGGTCAGCGCGGAATACAACATGGCCACCGCCTATATTATCGGGCGGGTTGAAAACAACGATTACGGGCTGGCCATCGCCTATTCAACGGTGCTGATATTTGTCATGCTGGCCGCCGTTGGAATTCTGCAACTGCTGATCCTGAAGAGCAGCAAAACCCGGTTGAGCGAATCATGAGTACCAAGATCAAAAGCAATGCCTCGTCGGTGACGTTTGAAAGTGTCACCAAAATCTATGGCGGCAGTGTCACCGCGGTGGATAATGTTTCGCTTCATATAGAGGCCGGAACGCTGGTAACCCTGTTAGGGCCTTCCGGCTGTGGCAAAACCACCACGTTGCGCATGATTGCCGGGCTGGAAATGGTCAGTGAGGGCCGGATAATAATCGGCGATGAGGATGTCACCAAACTGCCTGCAACCGACCGCGATGTCTCGATGGTGTTCCAGTCCTATGCGCTGTTTCCCCATATGACCGTGGGTGAAAATGTTTCCTATGGCTTGAAACTTTCCGGCAATGATAAAGAGACCACGCGGGAGAAAATGCTGGCCGGTCTCGATCTGGTTGGCCTGAAAGGTTATGACGAGCGGCTGCCGAGCGAGCTTTCCGGCGGTCAGCAGCAACGGGTGGCGGTGGCACGGGCGCTGGTGCTGGAACCGCAGGTTTTATTGTTCGATGAACCGCTGTCCAATCTTGATGCCAAACTGCGCCGTCAGGTGCGTGAGGAAATCAGAGACATTCAGCAAAGCCTCGGGTTGACCGTGGTGTATGTGACCCACGATCAGGAAGAAGCGCTGGCGGTTTCTGATCAGATTGTGGTGATGCGCAATGCGGAAATTGCGCAAATAGGCACCCCCCGCGAACTTTATGAACAACCGGCTGATGCCTTTGTTGCCGATTTTATCGGTGAGGCGAACCTGATCCCCTGCAAAATCAGCAGGGTTGAAGACGAGATTGCCGATGTCAGTGTTGGTCAGATAAACCTGAAATTGCCGTCGCGTGGTCTGGAAGCGGGAAATGCCCGCATTGCCATACGCCCGGGACGGATGACACTTTCGGCCAAAAAGGTCTCCCATTCGTTGCCGGTGTCGCTGATCAAGGCGACCTATGTGGGCAATCACATGGAATACCTGGTTGAGTCCGACTTCAGCGATATTTTTGTGGTCTCAACCGAAATGAACGCCAATCTGCCCGTCGGCAAAACCGTCTATCTGAAATTCCGCGAACCCGGCCCGGTGTTATTGCCGATGGAATGAGGGGTATTGGTAGCGTGTGGTATTGGGGTTTTCACATATGATTTGGTCGGGATAATCCGGTTAGCACAGCGGCAACAAGCAACCGGGATATCATTTCAAGCTGATTTTTGTACCTGAAACCGGGTGGTTACAATAAGAGCTCCCAGCTTTGATTTATGACGTCCTGACCAAAAATCTTGTCGGGCTTACTATTCTTTAGTCGAAAATTATTTCTCTCATAGAGTCGGCAAGCCGCCTCCAGTCCTTTTTGCGTCCAAAGAACTATTTTGCCAAAACCTTGATTGCGCGCGTGATTAATTGCGGTGTCAATCAGGGTTTGGCCGACGCCTTTGCCCCGGGCGAATGGTTCCACCAACATGAGCCTGAGGCGCGCTGTGGAACTATCGTCGGCCACCATAAAAACACAGCCGAGCCGCAAGCCGTTTGACTCGGCAATCCAGCCGTTTTCCTTCGGTTGCCCGCCTTTCTCGATGAACTCATACATGATTTGGGCAACCAGTGCTTCGAAAGTAATGTCAAAACCCGCATTGGCAGCATAAAGTTCTCCATGCCTTTTTATTACCCAGCCTAAATCTCCGCTTTTGAATTCTCTGATACGGGGTTCGGGCAAGTCTGGCCAGGAAAGAATGCCCTCAACTGTGTCCATGGATTCCAGCATTTGATCGACAGTCGAATCTGGCAGGGCGGTGATCATGTCCAGAACTGCATTTTCTGCCGTCTTGACCAAACGGTCGTAGCTTTTCAAGCCGGATCTGGACAAACCCAACTGATAAATGCGGGCGTCGAGGGAAGATGGCGTTCGATTGATCAGATTACGTTTTTCCAATCCTTTGATGACACGGCTCAGGTATCCTTCATCCAGTCCAAGCTGTTCTGCC
>JALTNS010000390.1:0-1526 GCA_027000565.1 Rhizobiaceae bacterium
GCCATGACCGATTCTCTGAACTATCTGAATTCCGCAGAGACGTTATTACCGGACTACCTCGAAATTTCAGAGGTCATTGCGCTTGAACTTAATCGGGCAGTTTCTGCGTTGAATTCCCTGATCGGGAGAGTTGGCGTAGAAGATCTGCTGGACGAAATTTTTTCAAGCTTTTGCTTGGGTAAGTAGGAGTGTTTCACGTGAAACAATTTGATTTTGATGTGATCGTGATTGGCGGCGGACATGCGGGATCCGAAGCAGCCCAAGCCGCTTGGCGTACCGGTGCCAGAGTTGCACTGATTACATTGCGATTTTCCCAAATAGGCGAAATGTCCTGTAATCCGGCGATTGGTGGATTGGGAAAGGGGCATCTTGTTCGGGAAATAGACGCGCTGGACGGTGTCATGGGCCGTGTTGCAGATGTATCCGGCATCCAGTTTCGCCTGTTAAATCGCCGCAAAGGTCCAGCAGTGCAGGGACCACGCACACAATCAGATCGGGTTTTGTATCGCCAGGCGATGCAGGCAGAGTTTAGGGGTAAGGAAAACCTTTCTGTTATTGAGGCAGAAGTCAGCGATTTGATTATTGATCGTGGGCGGGTCAAGGGCGTTGTCCTTTCGGATGGCTCGGAAATTTCCAGTGGTTCGGTTGTTCTGACCGCAGGCACATTTTTGCGTGGCGTCATTCACATCGGGCACGAGACGAAATCCGGTGGCCGTATGGGAGAAAAAGCATCAATACCGCTCGCCAAAAGACTGGAATCATTTGAATTACCACTTGGAAGGTTGAAAACCGGCACGCCTCCACGTTTGGATGGAACCACAATCAATTGGGATATTCTGGAGAGCCAGCCAGGCGATGAGTACCCGACGATGTTTTCATTTTTGTCGGATGGTCCAACAGCCGAACAGGTTTCTTGCGGTATTACCCACACGAATGAAAAAACACATAACATTATTCGCGAAAACCTTGATCGCTCTGCCATGTATGGCGGGCAGATAGAAGGTGTCGGCCCAAGGTATTGCCCCTCCATAGAGGATAAAATTGTCCGGTTCGCCGATAAAACGTCGCATCAAATTTTCCTGGAACCAGAAAGCCTGAGTGGATCAACGGTTTATCCAAACGGAATTTCGACGTCTTTGCCCGAAGACGTACAACTGGAATACGTTCAATCAATTGTTGGTTTGGAAAAAGTAAAAATCGTGCAACCGGGTTACGCCATTGAATATGATTATTTCGATCCCCGATCTCTTAAATCTACGCTGCAAGTCAAGGATATCGAAGGGTTGTATTTCGCAGGGCAAATCAACGGCACAACCGGCTATGAAGAGGCGGCGGCGCAAGGGTTGATTTCTGGTGTGAATGCAGCGCTCTATTCTGCTGAAAAAGAAGAATTTATTCTGAGTCGGGCAGATGCATACATCGGCGTTATGATTGATGATCTGACCACGCGGGGGGTAGCAGAACCCTATCGAATGTTTACATCTCGCGCGGAATACCGGCTTTTGTTGCGTGCTGACAATGCGGAT
>JALTNS010000390.1:1536-3018 GCA_027000565.1 Rhizobiaceae bacterium
AAAAAAGCTTTGGATCAGGTCCGGGAGCGGTTAGTCGACCGTTCTGCAACGCCGAATGAATTGGTGAAATCCGGTATTCAGGTGAATTTGGATGGACAACGGCGAAACGGCATTGAATTGTTGGCATATAAAAATATCGGTATGCAAGATTTGTCGAAAATTTGGCCGGATTTGAAGGATATAGATGAAGAGGTCTCCCAGCAAATGGAGCGGGATGCCATTTATAGCAACTATATCAAACGTCAGCAGCTTGATATTGATGCAACCCGACGCGAAGAGCAGTTGAAAATTCCAGAGGAAATTAGCTATGAAAACGTTTCTGGCTTGTCTCGGGAACTTCAGACAAAGCTGGAAAAAGCCCGACCGCAATCTCTGGGTCAGGCTGGACGCATTGATGGAATGACGCCGGCAGCCCTGACTTTGGTCCTTACTCAAATAAAGAAACTAAAATCATGAATCACGTAAATGATATCAATGAATTACAGTTAGCTGTTGGCGTGGATGTTTCACGTGAAACAATGTCAAAACTGGAAAAATACCTGGAGATCCTTTTGAAGTGGAATCCGAAGATTAATCTGGTCAGTAAGAATACAATCGAAGCCGCGTGGAAGCGGCATTTTGTGGATTCAGCTCAACTGATTAAACATGCACCGGATTTAAATAAGTGGGCCGACATCGGGAGCGGTGCCGGCTTTCCCGGGATGGTAATTGCAATTCTGGCAGCAGAACTCTATCCGGAGAGCGAGGTTCACCTGATTGAAAGTGATCAGCGTAAATGCGCCTTTTTGCGAAATGTTTCACGTGAAACATCCGTCAGGCCGATAATTCATAACTGTAGAATTGAAGAATTCGAGGGTGACGCGTTCGATATAGTTTCGGCTCGTGCGCTCGCCTCTGTTGAGCTATTGCTTCAATATTCGGAAAAATTACTGTCGCAACAGGGAAAATGCCTGTTTTTGAAAGGCAGGCAATGTGATACTGAGCTGGCAGAAGCACAAAAGGCTTGGAATTTTGAGTATGACAAAATTCCGGGTTCGAGCGAAGATGATGGAATTATCTTGAGAATTGGAGGCCTGACACGTGTCGAGCAACATTGATAACAGGGCTGCAACAAAGATAATTTCGGTGGCCAACCAAAAAGGCGGTGTTGGAAAAACCACGACAGCGATTAATCTTGGCACCGCAATGGCGGCGGTCGGCAAGCGTGTTCTCTTGATTGATTTGGATCCGCAGGGAAATGCTTCTACCGGTTTAGGCATAGATGTCGCGGATCGCGCATTCACAACATATGATATTTTGGTTGATCGTGTGCCGATAGGGGACACCATTGTTGAAACACAAGTTCCCAACCTGTTTGTGGCACCTTCTACGGTTGATCTAAGTTCTGCCGATGTGGAACTGGTGGATGACCATAGGCGTGTGTTGCGTCTTCGCGAAGCACTGGATGACTTGCAAGGGGGAGAGGATGCGTTTGAATATGTA
>JALTNS010000391.1 GCA_027000565.1 Rhizobiaceae bacterium
AAGCTGTCAAACGCATTTCAGGCAGTGATTTTAGGGTTCGTGTCGCTCCAAGGCGGGAAGGTGATATTCCCGCAATTGTTGCGGATTCCAACCGCATGATGGGCCGGTTGAACTGGCAACCTCGTTATGCCGATATCGATACGATTATTCGCCATGCGCTGGCATGGGAAAAAAAGCTGGCCACGCGCAATGTGGAGGCGCCGCCTCTGCAATACGATCCTTCCGGGATGCTGGTGTCAGAAATTTCCTGAGCAAAATTACTGGCAGGTGCGGCGAAACTCCGATAAACGGGATTTTCGTTTTGAATATCCAACAAAACCACTTTGCGGAGTTCCATGGGCATTCTTCTTGGCATTGATACCGGTGGCACCTTTACCGATGCTGTGCTGATCGATCAGGGCGAAGTTGCCAACGCGGGCAATCCTGGTAGCCCCTTGGGAAAAGTAATTGCCAAGGCAAAATCCCTGACGACCCGGTCTGATCTGGCACGCGGTATTGCCGGTTCGGTCGAAAATGTACTGGCAAGTGCCAAAATCTCGCCCGCGCAAATCACCCAGGTGTCCCTGTCGACCACCCTTGCCACCAACGCGCTGGTTGAGGGACACGGCGGCCGCGCCGCCCTTGTGTTGGCCGGGTTTAGCGAAGGTGACATCAAAAACAGCGGGCTGAAAAAAGCACTCGACAACGATCCGGTGATTTTTCTGCCGGGCGCTCACGACAGCCACGGGCGGCAAACCCGCGAGCTCGACCTTGGGCCATTGGCAGAAGAACTCGAAAGCCTGTCGGATATTGTCGACGGCTTTGCAATTGCCGGCTATTTTGCCGTTCGCAATCCACAACACGAGCTGCAAATTCGCGATTTTCTGCAAAATGCAACCGGATTGCCGGTAACATGTAGCCACGAACTTTCTGACCGGCTCGACGGCCCTAAACGGGCGCTGACCACTTTGCTGAACGCCCGTTTGATTGCGATGACCGCAAGGCTTGTATCCGCCACAAAAGACTATCTGGCCAAAAAGGGAATTTCCTGTTCACTCATGGTTGTGCGCGGGGATGGATCGCTGGTCTCGGCTGGATTTGCCATGCGACGACCGATTGAGACGATTCTATCCGGCCCGGCGGCAAGTCTTGTCGGCGCGCGCTGGTTGACTGGAATCGATAATGCATTTGTATCTGACATTGGCGGCACAACAACCGATGTGGCGGTTTTGGAAAATGGCAGACCCAAACTTGATGCGGACGGTGCCCGGGTTGGCGGTTTTCAAACCATGGTTGAAGCCGTTGCGATGAACACATTTGGCCTTGGCGGCGATTCAGAAGTCAGCCTTGAGGAACAGGGCCTCAATCCGGCGATTATTCTTGGGCCAGGCCGGGTGGTGCCGGTTTCGATGCTGGCGCATGAACATTTCGATACGGTTCACCGTGCATTGGACCGACAATTGCGCAACGCGATTCGCAGCAGATTTGACGGTCGCTTTGCGCTGCTGTCAGGCATTGAACCGTCAACTGCCCCGTCGGGTGCATCGGAACAACAGCTGCTGAACGCATTGACGCTGATTCCGCAACCGCTGGATAAATTGCTCGCCAGCCAGTCACAGATCGCGACATTGCAAAACCTTGTCCGCAGCGGTCGGGTGCTTGTTTCTGCCGCAACCCCGACAGATGCGATGCATGTGCTTGGACAATACAACGCCTGGGATCGCAGCGCTGGCGAAAAAACCATGACGCTGTTTGCACGACAAAAAAATGGTCATGGCCAGCCGATTGCAAAAAATGCGGCGGAAATTGCCGAGCGGATCAGATTGAGGCTTGTCGAAAAGTCCGCCGATGTCATATTAACCACCGGATTCCGTGAGGACGGGTTTGAGGGACAGGCACTGGTTTCTCACCCGCTGGTTCGCAAAGCCCTCAACAGCGAACAAAGTCTGGTTCAGTTGAACATTGCATTGGACAGGCCAGTGATCGGACTCGGCGCCTCGGCGCATCAGTTCTTGCCGGATGCTGCAAATCGGCTGGGTGTCGACGCCATTATTCCAGAACATGCCGATGTGGCCAATGCAATAGGTGCGGTTGTAAGCCAGACCGAGGTTTCATTTTCAGTTACCATAAGCCAGCCGGAAGAAGGGCGGTTCGTGGTTTCCGGAGTTGAGCAGCAGACTTTCAGCGCGCTTGACCAGGCAATCGAATTTGGTGAACAACATGCGCGATCTGCGGTGGCCGCTCTTGCCCGTGAAGCTGGAGCCGAGGAGTTTGAAACCTCAGTTTCACGGCAATCGAACACTGCGCGAATTGAGGGACAGGAAATGTTTGTTGACTGTATAATACGCGCGCGCGCTACCGGCCGGGCGGCAATCAACTCTTGAACAAAAGGAGGGTTTGACGAATTCAGCGCGGCTGACTATTCAGGGACAACACCCCGATTTCAGGAATACCAAATGAACGATCAAACCCGCACCCAGACCGGCAATTTGCTGGTTGCCACTTCCCTGTATGAATTTATCACCAACGATGTGCTGCCCGGCACTGGCCTGAGCCCTCAAGTTTTCTGGGATGGCTTTGGAAGGATTGTAAAAAAATTCGCTCCGCGCGACCGGCAATTACTTGCCAAACGCGACAGTCTGCAAAGCCTTATTGACCAGTGGCATCTGGATAATCCGGGTGATTTTTCCAATCTTGATACTTACAAAAATTTCCTGCGGAAAATCGGCTATCTTGTGCCGGAAGGTGATGATTTTTCGATCAAAACCGCCAATGTGGATGCGGAAATAGCATCAATTGCCGGGCCGCAACTGGTTGTTCCGGTAATGAATGCGCGATATGCGCTTAACGCAGCCAATGCCCGCTGGGGTTCACTATATGATGCACTATATGGCACCGATGCAATTGTAGAAACCGGCGGCGCTGAAAAAGGCACGGACTATAACCCGGCTCGAGGAGCAAAAGTCGTCGCCTGGGCGCGGCAGTTTCTCGATCAATCGGTACCTGTTGCGGGTGGTAGCTGGACCGATGTCGAA
>JALTNS010000392.1:0-9905 GCA_027000565.1 Rhizobiaceae bacterium
GAAATACCCTGTTTTTTCACATCGCTGAGATGTTCTTCCAGCCAACGCCACGACTCACCAGGCAGCGTTCGGATCGATGTTTTGACAAACTTATTACTGAGGGCGGTCATGACATCCGCTGCCCCATGCGTATCTGCCGAATCTCGCGGATTCGCGCCTCCAGCCGGTTGCTGTCGATATAGCCAGTCTGTTGGTCAATCATGCCTTCAAGATAGGAAGGCCATTCGGCCTGTTCCGGCGAAAAACCATTATTCAAACTCATCCACGGCATCAGGCTGGTGAAGCTAGTCATCTGCAGGGAAATAAGGGCGATCATTTCGTGTTCCAGTGGATCGAAAGTTGGTTTGTAATCGCAAATCGCCTTTTCCAAGTGCAGAGGCGCGATCTCGTTCTCCGATGCTTCGGATTCCAAATCAGCAAGCGTGCCCGCCCAGACGATTACCTCTTGTAGTGAGCGAACCGTAAGTGCCTCCAGTTCAGGACGGGCGGCAAGCCCGGCACAATCCACGCTTGCCGTCAGACGGCGGCCGATCTGCCCAGCCAGTATTGGAATCAGCTCGGTGCGTTCACGGCGGTTGGGATGCAGGAAGGGGATTTTTACCGAAAACCGATCCTTGATAGCCACATCAAGGAGATCGGGACGGTTGGTAGTCGCAATCCAGAGTACCCGCCCACGGATGCGCGAATCTCCGAAAAACTCTAATAGCCGCCCAAGCAAGCGATCACTAGTACCAGAATCGCCAGACGAACCGGATGACCGTTCACCACCCACGGTCTGATCGATCTCGTCCGTCCACAGAATGCAGGGGGCCAGATCGTCCACTACCTGCAATATTCTGTCGAGATTTCTTTCCGACTGTCCAACCCACATCTCGCGCACGCCACGCATGATGAGGCAGGGTGAATCAAACTCCTTGGCCACAGCCTTGACCAGAAAGCTCTTGCCACCGCCTGGCACACCGGCCAGCAGAACCGCCTGCGGAAGACCTTTATGCCCTTGTCCCCAAAGTGGTTTAATCGCATTGAAATAGCCCTTGGCATGGTAACAACCCGCCACAGCCTCAAATCCATCACTCGGCTCAGCCACCTCAAGAAGCCCACCGCACAGTTGGTGGATAGTCTGTTTCTTGCGCTCACGCACCTGCTCACGACTGATAGCTGCACCACGTGCCGCTCCCTGCTTGAATAGCTCCTCGATGTCCGTCAAGCGCAATCCGTTGGTAAGGCGAGTGAATTCGTCTAATGGAAGGTCTTCCGCCAACTGGCCAAGCGCTATCGGCGACTGGCTGCCAAGCGCAGTCATGTAACTAGTAAAGTTCCGACGCTCACGCTCTTCTGGCAGACCGATCTGAACGGGACGAAAACCGCCCTGATGCTCAATCAAGCCATTCAATGTCTCGGTGTGGTTAATCAACACCAGGAAGTTGCCGGAGTTGCGGACAGTGTCGTCGAGACTCCACTCGTGCAGTGTTTCGAGTTGTTTCAACCGCTCATTTTCGAGGCTTGCAGCGGCACCTCCACCTGCATTTGGTGCAATATGGGAGGCGTACTCGATCAGTATCGTGCAACGTGCATCAGGATCCCGTAGCACACGCCCCAAGCTCTTGAAAAGAGTTTGTACATCGTCCTGCTTTTGCAGGGATTCCAACGGATTTTGCCGCTGATTTTCAGCACCCGGCGGAACAAGCACGGTAAAGCCGTTGGAGAGGGAAAAATGTCCAACGTGATTACCAGCCTCATGGTACTTCTGAGCCAGGAAATACTTAAGACTCATCGGACTGTCGCCATCTTCCCCAGTGAATACCCGATCCGAGGTGTTAAACGAGAGGATCACGCCTGCCAAGCCACAAGCACGGGCATCATCCAACTGCTCTATCCAGGTATTCGTCATGGCTTAACTCCTCACTCGTGGTCTGACAGCAGAAGCACGTACCTTTCGTGCCTGTTTTTTACTGGGCTTCTTCACTTCTACAGGCGGTGTGTTAAGTACACGGTTCACGTCCTGGGTAAGACGACCTCCTGCGCAACCATGCGGTTCGCGCTGGATCATCTTCAGCTTCACACCCCGGCGACGCATACCTTCATCAAACTCAGCTAGCAACTGGGTGCAGGCACCACCATTGAAACCGTGCAGATCGGGTTCCAACTTGTCATCCTTGGACGTCAGCCGAATTGATACCGACGTGTTGTCCTCCTCCCGGACGCCTTTTACGACTACAACATCACGTAGCGGGAGTCTTGGGGTGCGGATTTTGTAACCCAACTCGGTAAGGACATCGGTCATGGAATCTCGCAGCACACGGGCCTGCCCTTGAAGTAAACGGGCATTACCTTTATGGATGAGATGATCCAGCTTTAAATCCTCCACTTGCTGCATTTGAGCCAACACTGTTTCCCTCCCGGCATCCAACATTCTTGATTCTTGAGCAAACTCTTTTAATACCGCTGCTTCCAACAATGGACTCTCGTTCAATGCCCCAAGCTGGGAAATGATTGAAGGCTCTCCCATTGCATCAAGCTCTTCCATCCTCTTCTCCGCCTGTTCCTGCATTGAGCGCAACGACCGTACCGCCAGCGAGGCCGTACCTACAACAATCAACCCTGCGACACCAGCAGCAGCTGCCAAAGCACCTGTGCTAACCTCTGGCTCTGGCTCAGTTTCGTATTGATAGCTGGTGTATTGACTCATGAACTTATCCTCTTTATGGCTGCTTTTTCGTTTAGGCTTGGTATGGTGACCAGTTACGGTTAGGCATCTCAGGCTCCGGCTCATCAGTTTCTGCCTGCCCTGTTCCTTGGTGTCCTGCACCGTGGTTTTGGCTGTGCATTACTGGTTCCGGATCATCAGACACAAACATCACTGGCTCATCGTTGTGCTCCTGGCTTCTTGCACTTGGCACTTCACTCTGCTCACTGTTATCAGAATCTATTTTGTTTTCTGCACGACCTTCGCCCCCTCGATTCCAAAAAGGATCATCTTGAGGCTGGTCTGCATATTTACTTCCTAAAATAGTAGAAAACGGTAAGGCAATAAAAGCAGCAATACGAAGTAGAAAATCACCTGCTGCAACCAGTATTGCAACCGGCAGGGCAATCAGTGACCTCAGTAGTGTGGCAGCAAACCAAATGATGCGTAGACCATACTGTGTGAGTTTCTTAAAGATAATAACGGTGTACAGAAACAGCCATTCGCCGACCCAGTCTGAAGCGATCACTGTTAAGAAGACCAGCACTGTGATCAACAGGTTGATGGAAAGCTGAAGGTAGTCGATGGACGCATCGGCTACAATCTCCTCTTCATACGAAGCAGCCATAGTTTGTTCAGCCATCAACGCATCCAGGTCAAGGTTGACGGAATCCTGGATGGCCATCTCATCCATCTGCATATCCTGACCAGCATCAAGGACACCGATGTTCCGGTACACACCAAGAAGCGCGAGCAACAGCAGGAACAGTGTGATCATTACGATTGCTTTTCTTCTGAGGACTACCTTCTGGTCTGAATCAAGATCATGGTTTGGCGAATAGTTAGTCTTGCCTGACATGTCACTGATATACATCCCCCACATCAGTCCACCGACAGCCACCATAACGCCGAGAACCCAAGCCATATATTGATCCAGACCTGTAAGAAACGGTAGTTCCGCAACTGTCTCGCCGGGCACCACCAAGCGCATGGTTGCTACGATAAGATACAAGTCCGACAGCACCAGCCCGATACTTAGCACCGAAAATATGAGTGTTCCGAAAAAACGGGAGTACAGTGCACTGACTTCATCCAGCCCCTTTTCACGGCGTATAGTGCTGATGCCTTCCTGTACACGATTTGCCTGGGTAGCAATCATTGCGACACCAGTTTCAATCTCACGAATTGGATCAGCCAGTGACATCAATGCGCGGCGAACCGATTGATAGAACAACCCAACAAGTATCACTGCTACAATTCCCACGACGGCATAAGGAAAATATCCAGGATATTCCACGTATACCCCTGCCAGCAGGAATAAAATCAGGATGCCGGTAATTACTGCGGGCATTGCTCATTCTCCCAGTTGGTCTGTTCAAGTGATGGCCACAAAAAATCTACTTGCGCAGCACCCCATTTATTAAAAAGCCCAGACCAGTGATCGCGTATCCGCATTACCTGCGCCGGATCCGCAACACTTCGAAGCAGATAGACCTGGACATGTGCCCCATGCAGATCAATATCCACACGATACTTGCGGTTGTCATTCAGATCCGTAGCCAACACCAGTAGCTTGTCTTTCCCATCTGGAGCAGCAGCAAACAGTTCCGCAGCAGCGGTTATGAATCCGATAATGTCAGTACGCATCGTTGATCCTACACACTGTTTTTTCAGTGCGTTGATCGCACTGATCTTTACCGCTGACACGTGATGCTTGTACTTATTTATCGCGACTGCACGACGCCTCTTTCCTTTCTTATCAAATCGGTTGATGACTTTCGGCAGGTTGACTTCCGGAACCTTAAGATGAGTAATCGCCTGATCAGGTTGATAAGAGCGATCAGAAATCCAACGCACCACAACTTCATCACCTTCACTGGCACGTTTAACACGATCAATGGCGATAGCCATTGCCGTCTCCGTCATTGTGGAGTAACCCTCGGTACGATCTGCACCAAATACAGTGAACTGTGCAGATTGGGCATTCAGGCACCATAGTGCTGCAAGGCCAGTCGTTACAATCTTCATGCACATTTTGCTCACTTCCATAACCCCCGGTTGTTTAATGAGTTGACTTGCCATTGGTAATAGCAACCACCATGCCATACTGTTGCATTTGAGCTATCTCTTTGAATTTAGAAGGACAGCAAAGATAGTGAAGGTCTTAAGAGGTCATGCTGACTATTGCAAATAGCCATTTTTGTTATCCATCGATAACAATTCATTTCTGGCAGGATTCAAATTTCAAGCAAGCACCCTTAAAGGCCATGCTTAATAATTCGCTCTGCAAGTTCCACTTGTCCGCGTTCGGTATAATGAACGATATTGGTAAAGGCCCCCTTTCCAAGCTGGCGATCAAGCGCTTGCTGTAGTTGTCTCGTATCACCGCGAAAGTATGCTCGTGCGATAGGCGCTTCACCGACTCGCGCCTGAATCTTTTGGATTACACGGCGTTCATTTACGTAAGCAGCGGGTGCTCCACGTATTCCAAGATCACCATAAATACGGCTTGAGAAATGCTCGGTGATACCCTCACCAAAACGCCCACCGAAAGGTTTACCCCGGCCATCATTCGATAGTTGATGCAATCGCTCATGAGCCAAAGTGCGGGGCATGTCAGCACGATTGTGATTTACATAAGGACGTTTAAGATAATCACCTACGATGTCTGCACGTTCCTTCGCCGATAGCTGTGGATATGCCTTCCTGAGGTGTTCATCATATTGCCGCTTATCCAGGAAACAGGTCTTGCAGCTATTCGCAGCTCTTAGTTGTGCCGGACTGATATGTTGACCGTATCGGGATTCAATACGCGCCAGTGTCTTGTGGTCCAGGTCTAGCAATTCCTTCTCAAGAGCATGCTTTTCTGCCTGCGTAAGTGCACGGGTTGTCGATCTGCTCCCCACAGCCTGGCTCGTAGTTTGTTTTGCTATTTTTTTACGCAAAGAACGACTCACCGCATTGCTCAAAGCTCCTGCATTAACCACGGGTACAGTCATCAATGCCGTTACCACCAATGCAGAGGCTAAAAACTGTCTGCGATTCATAATGGTTTTAATGTTGGGTATGTCGATCATGGGAATAGCTCGTGAAATCAGAATGGCTGAATTAGCAATACGTCATCACGTTCAACTGGAATGTGGGGCACGTTCTGTTCCCAGGTGCACCAGCCCCGGAGACTGAGTCAGGAGTCTGGTTTTCTTACCAACTGCCCATCATCAACCCCCGTCCAAATCTCCCCAGCACCAAGGAAACCATGGTAGTGCAGTGCCGCCCATCGCATGTCTATACTTAAAGATGTGCATACTTACCACCGCCTGACTCACAAACGTTTCTTCTTGGGTTTGCTCATCATCAACCTATGGACTGAATCTGTATCGAATAGATATATGCGATGATCCGTAGCCCTTGCTACTGCCTTGCAGTATTCGTGGTTGAGGGTTTGGCGGGTTTGGGCGCCGACCATGCGCTCGGCTTCATCACCTATCATCTGAAGTAGGCGATTGGCCTTTTCCATGATGTCGTGCATTGATTGGGAGGATGTACCCTTCTCGCCTCGGCCCAGATTCCGAGCACTGGCAACCAACTCTCCGCACCACCCCTTGAGGTAGCGATTCCAGACGCGAATAAAGTGGTTGGAGTTACGATTTAAGAGTGCCCGCAGGTCTTTGGCTAACCGGCGTTCACGGCGTTGGGTGGCTTTGCCCATGATGTTTCCTCCAGATCGAAGCATGTGATTCGTCGAATCGGCTCACCCAATACCACAACATCCATAAACAGATGTACCTCGGGTGAGATCGTTACCGTCCCGCAGTTGTTTAACTGCGCCCGGCTTAATTATCTACTGGGTAAAAACAACCCAGTAATTCAGACGAAATATCTAGAAGAAACAGAATATTTTAAGTTGCGCTGAACATGTTGCAGCTTCTATGCCAAAGTTTGTTTTGCGTGTTGTAGGGCTTCACAGTGAAACGCATAACACCCGTGGAGTTGCCGTACCATGGGCAATATGACCACGCCCGGTCTAAGACGTTGCTGCTTCGAGATGCCTACGGGACCAACCAAGACCATCACATAAGCCGCATTGGCTGATCTTGACAAGTGCCAGAATTATAGTTCAATCCGATCTCTGAGATCGGCAATTTCTGTGAGCGCATTGTGAAGTGAAGTGAAAGATTTGCTCACAGTCATGGCGCTTTCTTCAGCACCATCCATACTTTCCGCCGGCGAGCTAACAATATGACCGGTACTCACTGTTAAAGAATAGATCGGACTCACTTCTCCCCTAGCCTATCCAGCGCCGCTACCGTCTCGGCCAGTATTGCCTTGCGAAGGTGACATGCCTTCCGGCGTTTACGCCGATCCTGGTGAACTCCAGCCTTACGATTTCTCGCAGCCACGGCCACTGCATTGCGCGGTTTTGGCTTCTTTATAGTGAAATGAATTGTCTTCATAATCTTCACCGATAGCATCGTTCTGGCAACACCGGTCCTACCGTATAACCCAGGCGGATCCCACCATTCAGTTTCCTCACAGCAATAGACAACCACGGACACATAGCTATCGCTGCATGGACAGATTCCGCACAGTGAAACACATAACGCCCGTGGAGTTGCCGTCCCGTGGGCAATATGACCACGCCCGGCTTGAGATGCTGCTGCATCAAGGTACCTGTTGGACCAACCAAGACATCACATAAGCTGCATTGGCTAATCTTGATAAGTGCCAGAATTATAGTTCAATCAGACTTCCAAGATCGGCAATTACTGTGAGCGTATTGTGAAGTGAGGGGGAGAATTTGCTCACAGTCCTGGCACTTCCTACAGCACCAGCCAAACCATCCGCTGGCAAGCAGAGTATATGAACAGCGGCGTTCGCTGTCAGAGAATTGATTCGCCGGAATGGGCGCCCATTTGGATCCAAACACTACCATTCTTGGAAGGAGCAAAAACCGCACCTTCTAAGAATATCGGGCAATCCGCATACCCAATCGATTCTTCCAGACCAAGCGCTATCCCAACCGTCGCGGCAATCGCCGTACTCGGGGCGACAAACACCGCAATCTTTCCCGGTTGGATTGCCATCACCAATTTCTCCTGGATTTTTCGTGCAGCTAATTTCACATCAGATGTGGCCCAGGGTCTACGATCACGCAGGATTCCGCTCAACAACGCCTCTCTGGCATCCTCCTTCGGGAGGCCGCCCACCTGGCTCATTGCCAGTTCAAGATCCGTGACATACAGGCTTGGATCACCAATCTCCGGATCCACTTCCAATACATCGCTCGAAATACCTGCCCCTTCCAGTATGCAACGTGCTGTTTCAACTGATGTACTACCGGGCGCGGTTACGACGGTACCAACGCGATTTTTTAGCCGATTACCAAATGCGCGACTCATTTTCTTTGCGTCTGCGGTGAGAACTGAGTTCGCGTGTTCTACGTTCGGACCCAGATATCCTGTGCCAGAACGAATATAGGCCGCAATCCCCATTTCAGGATAAACAGCTAATGTTTTCCGAAGCCAAACCAACTCATCGCTCATTTCGTTACTCCTGCATTCCAACGAAAGAGATACATGCCCATCGGCAAGACACTCTCTGTTGAGAGACTAATTGTATGCATCAGGCGAGGTTAACATTCATTGCTTGCAGTCCTTTCTGACCCTGAGTTACCTTCATAATAACTTCCTGACCTTTCATAATTTTTTTATTGAAGCTATCAAAATTAACATTTTCTCGCTTAAAATAAACATCCTTACCGCATTCTTGTTCGATAAAACCATAGCCCTCACTCTCCTTGAAGAATTTCACGGTGCCGGTAGTATAATCCTGATCCATAGTGTCATGAGAAGAGGCGGTTGTAACTGTTGCAGCGATTTTCTCTAAAACTGGCATCGTCCGAACCCGGCCACCCGATAATTCAGTCAAAGTGGCCCCGTCAACTCTTGCTGCATGCTCCGCAATTTTCGATATGAGACCGAATTCTATTTTAGCCTTACAGAACCCTTCCCGGTTTAACCCATTAACAAAAAACTTATGTTTAAAACCCAATTTAAATCCGTCAGCAGCACGCCCCTGATCAAACAACCGGGAAACATGGAGGAAATCATACATTCTTGCGTCGAGATCAACATCAAAACTGATATCGCTATTCAATACTTCACGTGCGTCCGACTCGGCCGGACAATCGCGGCTACCCAACATCGCATCTGCCAGATGAAGCATAACGCTGTAATCCGGCCACATTGGATCTTTCTTGCCACCCCAGTCTTTATGATCACATCCAGGTGGTTACATGGCGTCGGATGTTTTATGGGTTCTCGGAAAATAAATCTGGTCACATCTACCGCAATACCAAAAAAGAGCGCTCTGTGATCGGCCCTTTTGTTTGTCCTCAGTATAGGGAATCGCCCTAACCCCCATGGATACAACGCTTTCGATAACCTCTCCTGAAACACACCGTCCCCCTATCGCACCTAAAATTATCGAGTATGCGGCGCCGTGCCCGCCGACCGACTCAACTTTCCATCCTTGTGCGCTCTCCCATCGAAAGTCATACTGATGACTCTCACTTTTTGCCGCCGCAATGTCTCCATTGTAAACTCGCTGCCTTGAAGCAATCCAAGCTGCCAAAGAAGCAGTAGCACCCCAGCGAATTCCAATTGACGACGGCAACTCACACAACAAAAGTTCAATACATGATCTAAGCCCCACAAGGAATTCATTGTCGCTCCAGCCCTGGCGTCGATCTCCTGGGATAGGTATCGTCAACCGGAATACCCCGATATCCATGTTACTATGCTGTTTCATTGCCTGAGATAGGAGACTAGAGACCTGCGCCTTTTTCTCCAAAACCGGCATCATATTATCGAGTAGTTCGTATGGAGTATCGCCAGAAAAGTTGACTGGCGCACAATGATAAAATTTCAGGCCTACAGTGCGGCAAGTTTGTTCGAAATTCGCGAAGTCCTTCAATGCCTCGTCCCGGCTAGCAGCATGCACCATTGCTATTACTCCGCCAACTGAAGGTGCCTCCCCAGGGTCGAAATCGCCAGACTCATCGAATGCAATCACTACATGCGTATGTTTCTCGCCGCCAGATGAGCCCAATGGATCGGCATTGCCACGTTTCACAAGTTCCAGCAATTGACGCTGCACATCCAACAAACTATTTGCCTGCTTGATATCCCGACTCCACCCTTCGATAAACGTGTCCAAC
>JALTNS010000392.1:9915-11405 GCA_027000565.1 Rhizobiaceae bacterium
CTTTTGGATTGCCCGCCAGGACATTTGGCTTCGGGCTTGAAAGGAAAATATTTCCATACTCCGCCAATTTTGTTATTAATCCGCGCTGACCGGTTGACGAAAAAATGATGATAGGAACACTTGGCCAGCGGAGAGCACACAGGCGTGGCAGTAATGAAAGCGCAGTATTAACCTGATCCTTATCGAGGGGGAGATCCCCTGCTATATATTCGAGTTGCTCCGCCTCATCAAAACCATTCCACGCCAACTCACCCTCACAGGTCTCTGATATATTGAGCGCGATAGCAGCAAGGGCGGCATACCACTTCCGCTCAGCAGTTACTTCCCCGGAGAACAATCGAATATCCAGAATCAGAACCCATGGACGAGTTTCATTGCCACTACTAACTGGAGAATCAAAATTTCGCTGGCTATACAAGCCTGTATTTATCGTAAAAGAACCTGAATCCTCTTCAGTGATACCGAGTCCATCTAACAGAACATGCGGCTTTGTTGCACCATATAATTGAAGGCCCCCAGCATTACCACCTAACTTTTCCAAATTCTCACCGGCAGACTCCACTTTACTAGGCGGGATCCCTACAAACGCACCAACAACCTTATCCCACCCTTTATCCAGCTGGTCATCGACGACAACCAAATCAACCAAACCATTGAAGGGAGTAGTGTTGTATTTAGCACCATTGCCAGCGGGAGGTAAAAGGCCTGTCCAATCGAGTCGATCCAGGAATGCCTTCAAAAGCCGTGGCCGGTCTCTTTCCACATCGATCACACCGGACAGCATGTGTGAAATAATCTGCGGACCTGCAATATTATTCAGGTCATGATGACCATCACTCTGCAACACAGTCGCACGCCACAGATTGGCGACATGCTCCAATGCGTTCTTTGCTTCATTTTCGTGTCCACCAAGCGCATCCGCCATAGTCGTGGCCTTACTAAGCAGCGCATGATCATCATCATTCAGGATCAGACCCGACAAATGAGAATACCGCCAGCGGAAACGCGCATCCGCTGGCACGAGTGGTGCGTATAGCGTGACCCACGGCATTTCATCGAGCAAGGAACCGCGCACACGCATGGCGTGTGTGTCTGCGTAATCCTGACAAGTAAGATCGATTATGTGAATAGTGAATTCCGCATGACTGGAAACATCTTTTTCAAGCATCCGCATCGTGAATGCCAATACCCAATCCAGCGGCGTCAGGTGCTTCTCAAGAAGTTTATCGCTCGGCTGACCATCAGTGGGCATACCATCCCAGGTGATGATGAGTGAATTGCTGGTTGATTTACTTGCTTCAGAGACGATATGCGATGCGGGCATTGCGCCGTTGCCATCAACGACCTCTTCACTCCAGAACTTGTCGAAGTCTTCGGCATAGTCGAATACCGCGACTGTATCGGATATTTTTTCTTTCAGGGTATCCTTATATGCGATACCCAGCCCTGTACTCTCACCTTGTTCTTCCACTCCCATCGGTCTCCCCTTA
>JALTNS010000393.1 GCA_027000565.1 Rhizobiaceae bacterium
TGCAAAGCCATCGAGGAAATAACCGGCAATAAAGAAAAAATGCATCAGTATGGCGTTGGCAGCAAGCGTGGTTTCACCCAATCTGGCACCGGCACCGACAAACCAGCCAAAGGCAAATAACAGGCAGAACGAGCGGATCATGATATCCCGGTTTACCGACATCAATTGCAGCAATTTGGCGCGGTCCTTCAAGGTGGACGCAATCCGCAACAAACGAAAATCGAGATGACGCGAAATGACAAACAATCCAAATATCACCGCCAGCCCCTCGCCTATGACTGTTGCCCAGGCAACACCTTCAATTCCTAAACCTAGATAGAGACCTAGATATAACGAGAATACAATATTGATCCCGTTCAGAAACACCTGGATGGCAAGGCCCTGTCGGGCTTTGCCAAGCCCCAGCAACCAGCCGAGGATGACATAATTTGCCATTGCAAAGGGAGATGCCAGTATCCGAATGTTAAAATAAACACGGGTGGCCGATTCTACCGCCGCGGTGGGCTGCATCCAGTAAAGGCCGACTTCCAGAATCAGAAACCCCGCCAGCAGAATTAAAAACCCGCTTGCAATTGCAACAGCCATGCCACGCACAAATACCGAGCGCTGTTGGCCCTTGTCACTGCGACCCATCGCCTGAGCCGCAAGACCTGTGGTGCTGGAGCGCAAAAAATTGAAGGTTCCAAGAATGACATCAAACAGTATTGCCCCAACGGCCAGACCGCCAAGGGCTGCGGCGACACCCAGTTGTCCGATTACTGCCGTATCAACAATACCAAGCAGTGGCGTGGTCATAAAGGCAATCGTCATCGGCCAGGCGATGGCAAAAACTGAAACAAATGAAACCGAGAAAGGTTTTGGTACCGGAGAAATTCCAGCACCCTTTAATTCCGTCATCAAAGGTCCTGATCGTAAACTTTCAGTAGAATCGAATTTAGACGATATCAGGCAATTGCATACATGGTAATGGCCAACGATGCAGATGAGATGCCCGTCAGGATCATTCTCGATTTGGCAAACCATCGCGGAAGCCTGCCATTATGGGCAGCAAAATTATCCCAGGCGCCCTGCCCGGCAAATGCGACTATCAGAAACGCAAAGCCTATGGGGCCGGATAAAAATACAGAGGCCCAGCCAATCCCCGGCGCGATCAGGGCAGCTACAATGGTTCGCCGGGAGTTGCGAGAATTGTGTTCAGCTAATACCAGCCCCCAGCGAATGCCGCCGAGAAAGGATAATACCAGTGTTGCATAAATTTTAAGTGCATCGGTGAGAGGAAGGGTCAGCCCGGATCTTGCCCCAAACAATATAATGGCGAGCGTCAGCCCGACAAAAGGAAGTGTACCAATGACCGAAATCATCTGGATGCTTCGACGGGCAGAATGAGTTGCCTCATCGTCACCGGGCGAGGTATCAACAATGTCTGTCAATGCCATGGATTTACGGCCCGAAATTTACCATGCCTTTTTGCAAATCTTGCTACGATCAAATATTCAAGCCTTCCAGCGCCTTAACAAGTTCGGCATCAATTTTTCCGGTCGGCTTCAACCCGGTTTTTTTCTGAAAACTGAGAATTGCGCGGCGGGTTTTTGGCCCTGCCAAGCCGTCGGCGCGACCAACTTTATAACCCAGTTTGTTCAAAATCATCTGGGTTTGCCTGACCATATCCTTACCAGTCAAGGCTGCACTTTTAGTGCTACCTGCCTTGCGCCAGCTTTCAGGAATCACCACCCGGTTTGCCAGTTCTACGAGTTTTTTCGGGCGCCAGTCACGCACTTCAATTCTTGCCTTGTCCAGCGCTTTGGGATCCATGACATTGGCAACTTCATCGCGTTTTTTGGCGGAATCCACATCACCCGTTTTTGCCGCAATGGCAAACCATTTATAGGATGTGGCCAAGTCCTGTTTCACACCCATGCCCTGGCCATACAATATGCCAAGGTTGAACTGGCTGTCCTTGACGCCAAGATTCGCAGCGTTGGTGAACCATTTAAGCGCTTCTTTCATATTCGGTTTGCCGGCCGCACCCATGGCGTTGATAACCGCCAGATTATGCATGGCGCGGGCGTTACCGAGATCAGCCGCGCGGCTGTACCAGTTCATCGCAGCACTCAAGTCGCGCTTAACCCCAAGGCCTTTTTCATAAAGGCTGCCAAGGCGATATTGTGCTGGCGCGAATTCTTTTGCAGCGGCGCGTTCATACCACTTGGCCGCCTCGCTCATATTGCGTTTTACGCCCACTCCGTTGGAGTATCGAAGAGCAATTTCGTGTTGCGCGCGAACATTGCCCTTGGCCGCGGCCTGACGCAATTCAATTGGACCAAGATTCTCTGGCGGCAAAGGTGCTGAAGTGATTGCCTTTGATGTATTCGAAGTGACCGACGAATTATTCTCCGGTGCTGCCATGGCAATTCTGTTGTCGGGTTTTGTAGCCGGATTAGCCGTTACCGGCATTTCCGGGGAGGCCATAACTGTGCCTGGCAAGGCGGTAAACTTGCTGGTCTGTTTGGGCGTTGGATTGGTGTTAAAGCTGCTGGTTCCCATCGTCGGGGTGGCCATTGGAGTCATATTTTCTTTTTCAGCCGCCCGGGGATTTTCTGACTTGTTCGATTTCTGATCCTGCATGGCATTGGAAACAGCAGGCCTTGCAGCTTTCACCGGGGCTGCAGATTTTTCAGCCTTCGGATTTTCAGGAGTTGCTGTTGCGATTGATCCCTTAACCTCCGGCTGACTTGTAGCCACAACAGCGGTACCGCCATTGTTACCGGCAATGTATTTGGTGCCCGCATAGGCTATAACTGCCATCAGGATCGCTGCGGCGGCAATGATAACCGGGCGGCGTGGAACATTACGCAACTGCGATAACAGGTCTGCCGGTTTTTTCTTGCCCCTGGTTTTGGTTTCAACAGCATCGACTTCAGATACTGCTGCCTGCGCAGCACGGCGGGCTGCGGCGACAAAATCTGTTTTGTCCGGTTCAGGGGCCACCACAGTGTCATTATCTGCAAACTTTTCCGAGGCCCGTTTTACCAGGGTTGAAATTTCCGGCGCACCCGAACCCGGTTCGAGCGGCCTGTGATCTTCAATTTTGACCTCGCCACCGGTATTCATATCCCCAGAGGGGTCGATTGATGGTGCCTGGGTAATTTTTTCAAGCAGGTCGGCACTCACACCTTTTGATCTGGTGTTTTGCGGTGGCAGATTGCCTTGATCATCGGCATTCAAGCCCTTGAATGGTTCACTTCTTGATGAAATATCTGAATTATTATCGCTATCGGAGACCGGAGTAGAAACATTCGTCGTTTTCTGAAGACTACTCTCAATTTGTCCAAGCCTGTCCACAACCGTGTTCAATGTGGACTTCACATTGTCGAATGTCTCGATGGTTCTGGTTTCAGACTGGCTTGCCGCATTTTGCAAAGATCTTAGGTCTTCTGCTAATGCACTTATCAGATCATTGGGCAGATTTTGTTCATCCATCATTTCGATGGCAGACTGGGCAGCTCTGGTTGCGGCCTCAAGCGTGAAATCGCGACTTGCGGCAATATTCTGGTCGATTTGCCCAAGCCGGTTTTCAAGCCCGGAAAGATCAACTCCATCAGAAGTTTCATTGCCCAGTTTGGCAGCAATATTGGCAATCTGCAGTTCGAGATTTTGCAGCTGGTTATCCGCCGAGTTGTCACTCACGGCAGCATCGAGACGCTCTGCAAGGTACTGGAGTTGTTGCTCAATCTGACTGGTGTCGGACACCGCTGGAGCAACAGCGGCAGCCGCATCTAGGCGCTCTGCCAATTGGTGAAGCTGTTCTTCAATCCGTGAGGTATCAGCCGTCACAGATACCGGAACAAGGTCAAGATTTTCATCATTTTGCGCGGCAATTGCAAACGCACCGACCTTTTCGCTTAACCCGTCAATTCGGCTGGCCAATTGCGATATCTGGCTGTCTTCGCCCTGCTTTACCGCTGTACCGCTGTCCAGCCGTTTGGCCAGTTCTCTCAACTGGTTTTCAATCTCGGTTGAAATTCCGCTTTCCGGCTGCAGATTGTCACCTACCTGCCGGATATTATTGTCCATCGCATCGATATTGGCGGCCATCGCGTCTATGCGTGCTGCCAGCTGGGCAAACTGCTCATCACCGTTGCGCTGACCAATAGATTCAAGCCCCTGGGCGATTTCAACGATCCGGTTTTCAAGCCGCTCGATGTCTGCAACACCCGGTGCTGACTGGGTTTGGTCACTGACTGAAACAGCGACTATCGCACGGGTGATTTCGTCCAGCCGGGCTTCAATAGCATCAAGACTAGAGCTATGTGCATCGTCGGCTTGCGGTTTTTTTACCAAACGTTCCACCGCTTCAGCGAGCGACTGCAATCGCTGGTCTATTTTGTCAACTGCCAGCGAGCCGGTCAGTTCACTGACCGTTTCGCCAATCAGGTTCACACGGGCAAGCAAATCAGCAGTTTGATTGTCAGTCGTGTTTGAACCAATCTGTTCGAGTTGCGCCTTGATTTCGTCAAGTGCGCTGGTGTCGACCGATTGGATATCACCTGATATCTGATCAAGGCGGGAATTAAGGTCGTTTATTCCATTGCTGAAGTCTTCATGGCCTACAGTTGAACCAAGCGACATGCGCAGATTATCAAGTTCGCTGTGTAGGGCGTCAAATGCCGATGGATCAAAGCTGGGCGCTTGCTGCAGTTCCCTGATGCCTTGTGCAATGCGTTCAAGTTCTTCAGCTGAAGATGCGTTTCCGGCACTTACTGCTTCGACCTTTTGGACCACTGTATCTTGAATACCATTCAGTTCACCCGACAGTTCAGCCCGCAGAGCTTCTATTTTCTTGCTAAGTTGATTAAAAAAATCCTCATTGGCCTGGTTGGAATTACCCGCAGGTTGCCCCTGATATTGATCACGACCGCCATAGGCTTGCGCTACAGGATTATGAGCATTTGAATAGAGCGCCCGTTTACGTTCCGCAATTTCTGCCAGTGGATTTCCCTGCGGCATAATTTGGGCACGAGGTGTAGATTGTGAAGGATAACCGGTTGGTCGTGGAGTTGCACTGGCATAACCGAGCCCGCCGCCAAGTCCATCAGTCAGTTCACGGACTTTACGTTCAAGTTGCTCAAACTTTGACAAGTTGCCGCTGGATCGTTGCCGAACGGTTGATTGCGCATTTCCCATATTGCCCAGTTTGCGTTCAATTGATTCAATCGAGCGATTCAGCGAGGCTAGGCGATCGCTACCGGAGAAATTTCGTTTCTCAAGCAGAGCATCTAGGTGGGACAACGTTCTATTCATACCTGCCAAATCCTCGGATATACCATTTTTGGTTCTCATTGATGTCCGTTGTTACCAGCGGATGTTCGTTCTTGCGTCTTGGGCATTTTGCGGGTCAGCCCTTCGACCTCATATCGTGCCGCTTCATCTATATGGGTTCGCAATGCAGCGGTTTTTGCGAGATTTGGATTCTGAATGTCTTTTTTTGAACCTAATTGATCTTTCGTCACTGACTTGGCCCTGCCTGCGCAAAATCCATTGCAACCGGGAACACACCGATTGTCTGGTGCAATAGTTCTACAATCATGGTAAACAGCGGGTTAACAAGTGATGATTATGGTTAACATAATTTCAATTTTTGTAATCTTGCTTTGACAAATTGAACAACCCGCTATTGATCTGCATGGTTTCAAACCCCATTTGTGGGTCACGCAATATATTCCGAAATTAATCAAGCTGATAAAGATTTTGGGCAGATTGGATCACAAGACTTGAACGAACGGGCAATTTCCAATACTAATTGAGCATTGCATCTGGGGTTGGCATTGTTGTGGTTTACAAGGGCCAAGTTTGCTAAAATTTGCCGGAGTAAATGATGACCAATACTAATGACTTTCGAATGATGATGGACGCTAAAACGTCAAACTCGTCAATTGACAATCAGGAGCCAGCTTTTCGCATCGGCAATCTGGCGCGTGAATTTAATGTCACCTTAAGGACCTTGCGCTTTTATGAAGACAAGGGGCTGTTAACACCAAAACGCAACGGAACTACCAGGCTCTACAGCAATTGTGACCGGATTCGGCTCAAGCTGATCTTGTTCAGTAAAAAAATTGGGTTTTCGCTGGTTGAGATACGCCAGATTTTAGAGGTGTATGATAAAAACAAACACCTGAAAAACCCGATGGCTTCAGTGCGCGATCAGTTCAATGAAAAATTAGCCACATTGAATACCCAGAAGTTTGAAATTGAAGATGCGATTGAGGAATTGACTCAACAGTTAAGCTCTGAAGACGGCTTGTTTGGCGATTGATAAGACCCAGTCACCCAGAATTTTACGCAACTTATTGGAGATCTATCGCCTCTTGCTGCAAAAACCAGCGGTAGGTGTCTGCGATGCCTTTTTCCAGTCCGGTGGAAGAATGCCAGCCCAAAGACTTCAGTCTGTCGCCTGACATCAGTTTACGCGGTGTACCATCCGGCTTGCTCGTATCAGTGACAATCTGACCGTCGAATCCGACCGTTCTGGCAACAATATGAGTAAGTTCAAGGATTGATATATCTTCACCGGAGCCAACATTGATGTGATTTTCAGCGCTATAGTTTTTCATCAGAAAAACCAGCGCATCGGCTGCATCATCCACATGCAAAAATTCACGAAGCGGCGAACCGCTACCCCAAATTATCATTTCCTTGTCGCCGTGCAACTTGGCCTCATGCGCCTTGCGCATCAGAGCGGGTAGTACGTGGCTGGTTTGAAGATTGAAATTATCACCTGGTCCGTAAAGATTGGTTGGCATGGCTGAAATAAAATCGCAACCATATTGCCGCCGATAGGCCTGGCACAGTTTTATCCCGGCGATTTTTGCAATTGCATAATATTCATTGGTTGGTTCCAACGGGCCGGTCAGCAGAGCATCTTCCCTTATGGGTTGTTGTGCCAGTTTTGGATAGATACAGGAAGACCCTAAAAACAGCAGTTTTTCCACACCTGCCAAATGGGCGGCATGGATAATGTTGGCCTCAATCATCAGGTTATCGTAGATGA
This sequence comes from Rhizobiaceae bacterium, assembly GCA_027000565.1. GTDB lineage: Bacteria > Pseudomonadota > Alphaproteobacteria > Rhizobiales > Rhizobiaceae > SZUA-100. Next base: position 7,049 of record JALTNS010000393.1, read on the forward strand.
ATTCTGCCGGACGGGTATCGTTGGCAAGAATGCCACCGACTTTTGCTGCCGGAACAAAAACCGCATCTGGTTTGTTGTCGGCGAACCATTTTTCGACATCGCTTTGCCGAATGAGATCGAGCTCATTGCGGGTGGCGGTGACAATATCGCAACCTTCTGATGCCAAGCGCCGCACCAGTGCCGAGCCGACCATGCCGCGATGACCCGCCACCCAGACCTTTTTGCCCGCGAGCGGATAGACTACATCACCTGAATGATTACCGGAAATATCAGTCATGCCGCTCTTTGCGGTTTTTTTCTTCGGCGACACTTTTCATGTCATATGCCACCATTTCCTTAACCAGATCGGCAAAACTTGTGGTGTGTTGCCAGCCTAGAACCTTGCGCGCTTTTGATGGATCCCCAAGCAATTCCATAACCTCGGTTGGTCTGAAATAGCGCGGGTCAATCTCGATCAGCACCTTGCCGGTCGATTGATCAAAGCCCACTTCATTAGCGCCACTGCCACGCCACTCAATTGTTTTGCCGGCAATCTTGAAAGCCAACTCGACAAATTCGCGCACCGAATGGGTTTCACCCGTCGCCAGTACATAATCATCGGGTTCGTCCTGTTGCAACATCCGCCACATGCCTTCTACATAATCAGCGGCGTGGCCCCAATCGCGTTTGGCATCAATATTGCCGAGATAGAGTTTTTCCTGCATGCCAAGATTGATCGCAGCCACGGCCCGGGTGATTTTTCGGGTGACAAAAGTTTCACCGCGCAACGGACCCTCGTGATTAAACAGGATGCCGTTGGACGCATGGATGCCGTAAGCCTCACGGTAATTGATCGTAATCCAGTAGGAATAGAGTTTTGCCGCTGCATAGGGACTGCGTGGATAAAACGGCGTATTTTCGTTTTGGGGTACTTCCTGAACCTTGCCAAAAAGTTCCGATGTGGACGCCTGATAAAACCGTACCTGATCATTCATATCGAGAATACGGATAGCTTCCAAAAGCCGAAGTGTGCCGAGTGCATCGGCATTGCCGGTATATTCCGGCGTTTCAAAACTGACCGCCACATGGCTCTGCGCTGCCAGATTATAAATTTCGTCCGGTCTGGTTTCCTTAATCAGCCGAATGAGATTGGTGCTGTCGGTCAAATCGCCATAATGCATGAAAAACCGGGTTTCGTGCTCGTGCGGATCAAGATAAAGGTTATCGACCCGGGCTGTGTTGAACGAAGATGAACGGCGCTTGAGACCGTGGACAATATAGCCCTTGTCGAGCAACAGCTTTGCCAGATGCGCACCGTCCATTCCGGTAACACCGGTAATCAGCGCAATTTTGTTGTCAGGCATAAAAAATTCCATCTAAATCAAATGTGCCCCTGCATAACCGCATGCAATCTAAAAAACCACTTGATATTTTTACAGCAACTGCAAAATCTTTAAAATCTCCCCATGTCTTGATGACAGAGGCAGGTTAATTCGGCTAGACAACTATTAATAACCCTCCACCATAAACAAATCCACCACAACGGCCGCTCGATTGACCCAGAACAACAACAGATTACGGGTAAAGCTGATTGCCAGAAATTTGCGCGATCCGGCTGACCCGGCGTGGCGCAAGCAACTTGACCTGTCACGTTTCGGGCCCGATGGCACCAGCCCGGTTGAATATACGCTTGATCCCGATGACAGGGATTATGACTGGCTGGTGGTCTATGATGAAATCCCCAAATTGCCGGTTAATGCCAATGACCCAGAAGGGCTCAAACGCCAAAGCGAAGTGTTGAATTGCCCGCCTGAAAACACTATTCTGGTGACATCAGAACCCTCAACCATCAAAATTTACGGCAAGCAATACCTGGCCCAATTCGGTCATGTGTTGACCGGGCTTGAACCCTGGAGTGTGCGTCATCACACGGGTGCCATATACGAGCAATCCTCGATGGTCTGGTATTATGGCTGGATTTACGACGCGCCACGAGAGGGAGGCTCTGATTTTGAAATTCTTGCCAATGCGCCATGGCCCGACAAACCGCAGCTGATTTCAACAATCTGCTCGGCAAAACAGCAGCGGCACACGCTGCACAATCACCGTTATAAATTCACCCACAAGCTCAAAAGCCAGCTGCCGGATTTGCAGATTTTCGGCCACGGCCACAGTTACATTGCCGACAAGGCAGAGGCGCTCGACCCCTATTGCTATCACGTTGCAATCGAAAATCACATTGCAGCCCATCACTGGACAGAAAAACTGGCCGACACGTTTTTGGGATTTTGCCTGCCATTTTATGCCGGCGCGACTAAAGCTGCAGATTATTTTCCCAAAGACGCGCTTGTTGAACTTGATCTGGCACGACCGCAATGGTCCATCGAGCGGATAAAGGATGCCATTGCCAATGATGAGTTTTCAGCGCGAAAACCGGCAATTGAAGAAGCGCGAGCGCGGGTCATTCACGAGCACAATCTGTTTCCAAACATTGCGCGCATTATCTCTGATCGTGATAATGCGCACAAAGTCGGCACACCGCCTATGCCAGCCAAAATTCTGTCGCGCCATGATTTGCGAAAATCCAGCCCCTGGTTTGCGGTTTCTCATTTGATCGAAAAATTTATACTGACCAGGCGCTCTACCCGGAACCAGCGAAAAATGGTGCCGGTAGAAACTGAATATAAGAAAACAGGGAACTGAAAAATCAGCCCCTGTTTTCCCTGCCCCCCAGCAGTGTTCTAGCTTTTAACGATAACCGGTATCAAGAGATCGCCCCAGTTGCCGTCACCACCATGATGACGGGCCGAGCGAACAAGTTCAACACTAACTCCAAGATCAACCGCCCGCATGACGGAATAGTTGAGCCGGTGCAGATCGTTGGCAAGCGAACGGATCGCCGATTGCTGCTCGTCGTTCATCGATGAAGATTGCTCTTCTGCGCGTTCCTTGGCCTTGGCGGCCGGCGAACCTGATTGTGCGTTCATTGTACTTACTCCTTTGAATTTCTTTCCACCGAGCCTATTCAGCAGCTTCGGTAAATTGATCGCTTTCGGTGGATTCACCCATTGCGGTGGTTGATGACTGCCCGGCGGTAATCGCCAATGACACCGCATCAAAATAGCCGGTACCAACTTCGCGCTGATGGCGAGTTGCTGTGTAACCGTTCACTTCGGATGCAAATTCGGCCTCCTGCAATTCGGAATATGCCGACATGCCGCGAGAAGCATATCCTTTGGCCAGTTCGAACATGCCGTGGTTCAGTTCATGGAAACCGGCAAGGGTGATGAACTGATATTTATAGCCCATGGCACCCAGTTCACGCTGGAACTTGGCAATTGTGCCATCGTCAAGATTGGCTTTCCAGTTGAAGGAAGGCGAGCAATTATAGGCCAGCATCTGGTTTGGATGTTCCTTGCGCACCGCTTCGGCAAAGACCTTGGCCTGTTCAAGATCAGGTTTGGAAGTCTCGCACCACAAAAGATCAGCATATGGCGCATAGGCAATCGAGCGGGCAATACAGGCATCGAGACCGTTGCGAATGTGATAAAATCCCTCCGGCGTACGTCCACGATCATAATCAACGAATGGCTTGTCGCGGTCATCAATATCGGATGTCAGCAGTTTGGCTGCTTCCGCATCGGTGCGGCAAATCACCAGCGAAGGTGTTCCCATCACATCGGCAGCAAGACGGGCAGCGGTCAGATTACGAATATGGGCCTGGGTCGGAATGAGCACCTTGCCGCCAAGATGGCCACATTTCTTTTCTGAAGCCAGTTGGTCTTCATAGTGAACGGCGGCGGCACCGGCCTCGATATAGGCCTTCATCAATTCAAATGCATTGAGCGGCCCGCCAAATCCGGCTTCAGCATCGGCAATGATTGGCGCAAACCAGTCTTCAACGCTTTTTTTGCCTTCGGAATGCTCTATCTGATCGGCCCGCTGCAAGGTACGGTTAATCTTGCGAACCAGTTCCGGGCCGGAATTGGCCGGATAGAGTGACTGGTCGGGATACATCGAACCGGAAGTATTGGCATCTGCCGCCACTTGCCAGCCGGAGAGATAAATCGCTTTCAAACCGGCACGCACCATTTGCATGGCCTGATTGCCGGAAAGCGCGCCAAGTGAATGGACATAATCTTCGCTGTGAAGCAATTCCCAAAGCCGGTTGGAACCATGTTCGGCCAGCGAATGGGTGATCCGCAACGAACCGCGCAGGCGCTCCACATCTTCCACACTATAGGAACGGGTGATGTTGTCGAAACGACCAGCAGGGGCGCCTGGCACAAGGTTGTAAAAATCTGTCATAGGTCTCTCCATCTTTGCCCGACAATATTGGGCGGAATAATCTGTTGATCGCCGCATGGG
>JALTNS010000394.1:0-594 GCA_027000565.1 Rhizobiaceae bacterium
ACGTATTTTTTGTCGGCGGTGGTGACAATTGTTACCGCATCACCTTCGCGCCCGGCGCGGCCGGTACGACCGACCCGGTGGACATAATCTTCGGCGTGAATTGGCACATCAAAATTGAACACGTGGCTGACATTGGGGATATCAAGTCCACGGGCGGCGACATCGCTGGCGACCAGAATAGCGATTTCATTGTCGCGAAACTTTGCCAGCATGGTTGTGCGCGAGCGCTGGTCCATATCGCCGTGCAGCGCGCCAACAGAATATTGGTGTTTTTCCAGTGAGCGGAATACCGTGGCAACGTCTTTTTTTCGATTGCAGAAAATAATGGCGTTTTTCATGTCTTTGGCATCGTCAATCAACGAGCGCAGGACCTCGCGTTTTTCGTAGTCTTTTTTCGGTGATGAAATCAGTCGCTGGGTTACCGTATCTGCCGTGGTCACGGCTGCATCCACAGCTACCTGTACCGGGTTTTGCAAAAACTTGTCGGCGAGGTTTTTGATTTCCGGCGGCATGGTGGCCGAGAAAAACAGGGTTTGGCGGGTGAACGGGATCATTTTGACAATGCGTTCGATATCGGGAATGAACCCCATATCC
>JALTNS010000394.1:604-3000 GCA_027000565.1 Rhizobiaceae bacterium
CCCATATCCAGCATCCGGTCGGCCTCGTCGATCACCAGAATTTCCACGCCATTCATTAAAATGCGACCGCGCTCAAACAAATCGAGCAAGCGGCCCGGTGTGGCGATTAAAACATCGGCGCCACGGTCCAGCTTGCGCATCTGGTCTTCAAATGAAACGCCGCCGATCAGCAGCGCCACATTGAGCTTGTGGTTGACGCCGTATTTGTTGAAGTTCTCCTCAACCTGGGCAGCCAGTTCACGGGTCGGTTCCAAAATCAGTGTGCGTGGCATGCGCGCCCGCGCCCGGCCTTTTTCGGTCAAGGTCAACATCGGCAAAACAAAACTTGCGGTTTTGCCGGTGCCGGTCTGGGCTATGCCCAGGACATCCCGGCGTTGCAGAACATGGGGGATGGCTTCCGCCTGAATGGGGGTAGGTTCGGAATATCCGGCAGCTTCAACGGCTGCCAGTACATTTGGGCTCAAGCCCAGATCGGTGAATTTCATATAGTTGCTGGTTCTTTTTGGTTGGTAATAAAGATTGGTGCCATTGCCGGCATCCGTTGCCAGCCCTCTCGGTCGATGTGTCGTCATGCGCCGTTTAGGGCGGCGATACATCAGATGCGCCATGCGATAGGCAATTGTAGGAAGAAAGTCAACAAATCCGCTTGAAAATGGCCATTTGTCGCGGAAAATTGTTCATTCATGGTTGGCAAATATGGTTTATGCTGAATGACACCCCGTATTTTCAGGCCAAATTCATGACTTTGCCGCCCACTTTACCACTGGTCCTTATTCCGGGCCTCGCCTGCACCAGCCGCTTGTTTGACAAGCAGATCGAAGCGCTGAAAGACAGCCGCGAGATAATTGTTGCCGACCATACAGGCCATGATTCGCTTGGAGCCATTGCCCGCGCGATATTACAAGAAGCACCGGAAAAATTTGCTTTGGCAGGACTTTCCATGGGCGGCTATCTCAGTTTCGAGATAATGCGACAGGCACCGCAACGGGTAGAGCGGCTTGCGCTGCTTGATACATCAGCGCGTGGCGATACCCTTGAAAAAGTCGAACAACGCCGCGCGGCGATTGAACTTGCGCGGGTCGGGAAATTTGAGATGGTGTGTCGCGCAACACTTGATCTCAGCATTGCCCATTCAAGACGTAATGATTTTGATCTGAAACGAGCAATTACCGATATGGCGATGGATATGGGGGTTGATGCATGGCTGTTGCAAATGGCGGCATTGATGGGCCGTGCCAGTTCGGTCGCGCTATTATCATCGATCAACTGCCCGACACTGGTGGTGGTTGGTGATGAAGATCAATTGACACCACGAGAATGCGCCGAGGAAATGGCCGGGCAAATTCCTGGCGCAAAACTGGAGATTATTGCCGATTGTGGCCACATGTCGACCATGGAACGACCGGATGCGGTGACACGAATTTTGCAGGATTGGCTGGCGGGTTAGAGCCGTAAATTATCTGTCCTGCTGGTCCGGGGCGGGGCTTTTGGTCTTTTTTGCAGCTTTTACAGTTTTGAGTTTGGTGGATGAGCCAAAAATACGGTCGGCCAATTGAACAGCTTCAACCCGTTCCTTGCTGCTTGCATCGCTGAAGGCTTTTTCGCGCCATTCCTTGATCCAGGCGATGCTGCCGCTGACCTGTCCGCGGGCACTGTTGCCAACGGCCAAAGTCATCAACATAAGTCCTTGAGTCCGGCGACGGCGCACGCCATTGCCTTCAAACAGCATGCGGCCAAGCACTGCCTGTGCTGCAGCGTGATTTTTTTTCCCGGCTGCCCGAAGCCAGCGCGCGGCCTGAACGGGCTGGGGTTTACCCAACTCGCCATCAAGGTAAATTCGGCCAAGTCTGTATTGCGCGTAACTGTTGCCGTAAAGCGCTGCTGCGCGATAGTAGAAGTTTACCGCGCGGCGGATATTGGGTTTGAGCGATCCCTTGATGCCACTGCGATAATAATCGGCCACCGCGGCTACCGCATTGGATACAAAAATCCGGTCCTGTTTTTTCGGACGAATCTCGGAATATTGATCAGCAATTTCGCGATAAAGCTTGAAAGCCTGAACTTCATCACGGTGCACACCATCGCCAATGGCATACATGCGACCAAGTTTCCATTTGGCAGCAAGCTGATTTTTGTCTGCCGCATATCGAAATACACCGGCTGCCTCGTTTTTACGACCATCCTTATAGGCCTGATAGCCCATTTTCATGATCGCCAGTGGATTGGCATCGGATTTGAATATCTTGAGCGGATCAAGCGCCATTGTCGGCGATGACACCAGAAGTGTCAGCATTCCGATAATGATCAACAGACCTGATTTTGAATATCTATTCAAACGCTTGTTCACCTTACATATCCACGTAAACTGTTTTTTCTTTCGACCCGCCCGGGTGGGT
>JALTNS010000395.1 GCA_027000565.1 Rhizobiaceae bacterium
AAAGAACACCAAGGCTATCCGGTTTTATGAAAAACATGAATATAAAAACAGCGGTGCTGTGGATAATTGCGGCCGCGAGGATTCCGGCATTCCGGCGTTGATATTCAGTAAAACCCGTGGAGTTTGACGCCCCGGGTTTGATCTCGATGTTTTTGCCAAATTACCGCGATAAGCCATAATTTAGCGGCAATTTTGGTTGATTCTTGATATGCGTTGGCAATAGCACTTGAAAGTGATTCCTGTTCATAGAATAACTGCCTGCAGGAATTGAATATTACTCGCAGCGCGCACGGTGGCAAACCTCATGAAAACATTCTTTTTACAGTTTTTTACATGGTGGAACGGGCTAACCCTCGGTACGCGGTTTTTTACCTGGCGAACCGGCGAAAAGGTCGGTGAAGATGATGCCGGAAATGTTTATTACCAGAATAATGACGGTAAGCGCTGGGTTATCTACAATGGAGTGGCCGAAGCAAGTGCAATTGGCCCGGGTTGGCATGGCTGGATGCACCACCGGGTAGACACACCTCCCGGCAAGGACAATTACCAGCCAAAAGAATGGCAGCGCCCGCATCAACCCAATTTAACCGGAACAGCCGGTGCTTATCGGCCTAAAGGTTCAATGGCATCGCAGGAAAAGCGGCCTCGTGTTACCGGAGACTATGACGCATGGGCACCGTAACACCAATTGGCAATACCAACAGCCCTTCCGGACAATCCTGGAACACGAGTTCCTACGACAGGAATACCCGATTTGTCAGCAAGTTCGGCGAAGATGTTCTGGCGCTTTTGGCGCCGCAAAAAGGCGAGCGTATTCTCGACCTTGGGTGTGGCGACGGGGTGCTGACACTAAAAATTGCCGAAGCCGGTGCCGAGGCTGTTGGTGTGGATGCAAGCCAGAGTTTTATCGAAACTGCACAGTCCAAAGGTGTTGATGCCCATTGCATTGATGGCCATAACCTCACGTATGATCGCGAATTTGATGCGGTGTTTTCCAATGCAGCACTGCACTGGATGCTGGAACCGCAAAAAGTGATTGATGGTGTTGCCAGGGCATTAAAGCCAGGTGGCCGGTTTGTCGGCGAGTTTGGTGGATTTGGCAATGTTGCAGCGATATCTTCGGCCATGAGTGCGGTTGGCAACGCAATGGGCGGCGACCCGTCTCTGACTTGTCCGTGGTTTTTTCCAACAACCGAACAATATGCCAATATGCTGGTAGAAGGCGGCCTTGAGGTGGCGTCGATCACCAGTTTTTATCGGCCAACACCATTGCCAACCGAAATTCGCGGCTGGCTTGAAACCATGCGGGCACCGTTTTTTGAGCAATTTGGTTCCGAAATTGAAGTCGCTTATGAGCGGGTGATTAATGCACTCAAACCAGCCTTGTGCGACTATAAGGGCAACTGGATTGCAGATTACGTACGGTTACGGTTTTCCGCCACATTGCCGGTCTAACCGGGTTTGAAACAGTTCTAGTTTGTGAAAGATAACGGGTTCATGAAATTTTTTCGTTCTTCATGGTTCAATAATGCAGCACTGGGAATTTTGGCGCTACTGATATCAACCTCGGCGCCATTCAATCCTGCCCAGGCACAAAAAATCGCCAATACGGTTGCTGTGTTTTCCGGTCTCGACAAAATTACCGGTCGGATCATAACATTTGATGTTTATGTGGATGAAACCGTGCAATTTGGTGCTTTGCAGGTGACGCCGAGGGTGTGCTATTCACGACCGGCGACTGAAGCGACCAAGACCACGTCCTTTATCGAGGTTGATGAAATTACGCTGGAGCGTAAAATCAGGCGAATTTTTACCGGTTGGATGTTTGCCGACAGTCCAGGGCTAAACGCTGTGGAACATCCGGTTTACGATGTCTGGCTGATTGATTGCAAAATGGATTCCAGCGTCGCGGCCCCATCATCGGGCTGATTTCAAGATTATAGGTCATGCCGCAACAGCGGTAAAAAACGCCCGGCAATCGATCCCGAAGGTACTTTGCCAATTATTTTTGCACCCATATGCTGATAAAACCCGCAGGCGTCAGGATCAGCATCAATCAACATGAAGCGCGCATTTAATCTGCGCGCCCGTTTTGTGGCCCAATCATAAAGAATACGTCCCGCCCCCGAACCAATGGATTTTGGATCGACAAACAGTTTGTACAATTCAGCCGTATCACCATCGACGACCACCTCGACAGTGCCGACGATTTCGCCATCACATTCCAGCACCCGCAAATTATCCGACATCAACTGCGTCAATGACAGTGAAAGTTCTTCCCGGCAGGCGTCCATAAACGCATCGTCATAGCCCCAATGGGCCTTGGAACGCATGATCATCGCGTTGATTATTTCGAGTTCTGCAATGTGGGCTTTTCTGACTTTCACTTCACAAAATCTTTCAACCTGTCACAATTTGAACACAACAAAACACAGGGCTTGCCACAAAATCAGCAAAACAAGGACAAATCAACCTGCTTGAATGAGAGAGTTAAAGGATGAATATATCAGGAAGCGACGATGGCGACACCTGCAAAATACACGCGCGATCTCCAGATCATTCCGGCCAGGACACCCCCTGACCCGACCTATGTTGCAGCTGTTCACATGAGCATTATGGCAGTCACCATTGTCGCTTCTATATTCATGATCCTGTTTACAGTTCTGGGCACCGCTAATGCGGCCTCAATCGACGGGGTTTTGCAAAGTGCACAGGCAGGCTCAATGCGCAGTGGTTATGCGCCTATCGGTAAAACTGGCCCGGAATTCAATTTTCCGGCCACCAGCGCGATCGATAACCTGATTAAAAACCAGAAGAATCCAGATTATCGGGCTGCACAAATGCGTCAGGCTGCGCGGGCTGTCGAGATGTTTTCGCTTGCGGCTCCCAAGACAGAACCCTCCTTACCCATGGGCAATTCCAAATCACCGGCTCAACCAATGGCTGCTATGTATCTTCTTGCTGCTATTCTGGCGATGATGATGTTGGTAATGGTTTGGATCACCACGCGAATGTGGCGCGATTTTTTTGGAAAAAACACAAATCTGCGCTAAAATTCGGCTTCGACTTTCAAAGCATCGTGCAGCAAAACTTCATACTGATCGCGCGGCACATCAATAGCGCCGAATTTTTTCAAATGTGCGGTGGTGAATTGGGTATCAAGAAGCATGAAATTATTTTTCCTGAGCCGTTCAACCAGATGAACGAGCGCTACTTTAGAAGCGTCACTGACTGTTGAGAACATGCTTTCACCAAAAAAAGCAGCCCCCAGTTTCACTCCGTATAGGCCTCCAACGAGTTTGTCGTCCTGCCATGCCTCAACACTGTGGCAGTGGCCAAGTTCAAACAATTCGCCATAGAGCCTTTTAATCCGGGCATTGATCCAGGTGGTTTTGCGGTTTGGCATCTCTTTGGAACAGGCCTCTATAACCTCGTTGAAGCTGGTATCAAACCGAATATCAAACCGGTTTTGCCGGATGGTTCGCGACAGCCGTTTTGGAATGTGGAAATCATCCAGCGGTATAATTCCGCGGTATTCCGGTTCAACCCAGAACAGGCCGGGGTCGCTTGCTGATTCCGCCATCGGAAAAATCCCGCAGGCATAGGCTTTCAGCAGTACCTGTGGTGTAATCTCCATTATCAGGTCTTCATGACCGGCCATGGTTCAATCAATTGCTTTTGGCCAGAAACTTTTCCAGCCAGTGAATGTTGTAGTCGCCCGAAATGACATCGTCATTTTTCAGCAACTCCTGAAAAAGTGGCAAAGTGGTATCTATGCCGCCAACTACAAATTCAGCCAATGCCCGACGCAGTCTTCTAAGGCATTCAGGGCGGTCACGGCCATGAACGATCAGTTTGCCGATCAGACTGTCGTAATAGGGGGGGATTGTATAACCCTGATAAACACCTGAATCGACACGCACACCTAAGCCTCCTGGTGGGTGAAAGTAGGAAATTTTACCGGGAGAGGGGGTAAATGTTCGGGCATTTTCCGCGTTTATCCGGCATTCTATTGCGTGCCCCATGAACGAGACTTCATCCTGGCTGAACGACAATCCTGCACCGGATGCCACATGCAATTGCTCGTTAACCAGATCAATGCGGGTGATCATTTCGGTAACCGGGTGTTCAACCTGCAAGCGGGTGTTCATTTCGATGAAATAGAATTCATCATTTTCATACAAGAATTCAATGGTGCCGGCACCGGAATACCCCATATTGCCAATAGCCGTGGCACAAATTTCACCAATGCGTTTACGTTGTTCTTCGTTAATTGCCGGTGAATTAGCTTCTTCAAAAACCTTTTGATGGCGGCGTTGTAGTGAGCAATCGCGCTCACCCAGGTGCACGCCAACTCCCTTGCCATCGCCCATAACCTGAACTTCTATGTGTCGCGGTTTGGCAAGGTACTTTTCAATGTAAACCACATCATCGCCAAATGCAGCACCGGCTTCCTTGCGTGCAGAATTCAGTGCTTCACCAATTTCGGCGGCTGAATTAGCGACCTTCATGCCACGCCCGCCACCGCCTGATGCGGCTTTGATGATCACCGGATAGCCAATTTCATCAGCAATGCGTTTTGCATCTTGTGGTCTGTTAACCGCACCGTCAGAACCCGGAACCACTGGAATGCCCAAACGCTTAGCGGTTTTTTTTGCCTCGATCTTGTCACCCATCGTACGAATATGTGCCGATGACGGGCCAATAAATGTAATGCCATGAGCCTCAAGAATTTCAGCAAACTTTGCGTTCTCCGAAAGAAAACCATACCCGGGATGAATAGCATCGGCACCGGTGATCTCACAGGCAGCAACGATTTGATGAATATTGAGGTACGACTCGCTGGACGCAGGCGGGCCAATGCAAACACTTTCATCTGCAAGACGCACATGCATGGCAGTTTCATCAGCGGTTGAATGCACGGCGACGGTGCCGATTTCCAGTTCCTTGCAGGCGCGCAGAATTCGTAGTGCTATTTCGCCGCGATTGGCAATGAGAACCTTGTTAAACATAAAACAGCCTATTTTTACTCGATAACAACGAGGGATTCGCCAAACTCGACCGGTTGTTTATCATCCACCAGAATGGCTGTAACCGTGCCGGCGCGTGTTGCCGGAATATGGTTCATGGTTTTCATTGCCTCGATAATAAGCAGGGTATCGCCCTCGTTCACAACAGAGCCGACGCTGATATAAGGGGCGGCATCAGGTGATGGTGAAAGATATACCGTTCCAACCATCGGTGAGGGGACATCATTTTTACCGCTGCTTTTTTTCTCCGATCCTGCAGAAACCATTTTTTGCGGTGGTTCGTTTGCAGTTGCCTGTTGTATTGGAGCCACCGGCGAACCTGTGGGCACCGGTGCACCTTGTATGCCGCGCGAGAGGCGGATGCGCAGATCCTGATTTTTAACGTCGATTTCGTTGAGATCAAGATCAACGAGCAATTCTGCCAGCTCGCGAACCAAACTTGTTTTTATCCCGGTATTTTTATCAGACATGGGAGATTGGACCTTGTAGTTAAATCTAGTTTATATGCGTTATAGGCTGTCTGTGGATTCCAGCAAGGTGCACATTGCCCGAATTGCCAATTGATAGCCATAACCACCAAAACCCATGATGACGCCTTGTGCAACAGGCGATATATAAGATTTGTGGCGAAAATCCTCACGTGCATGAGTGTTTGACAAATGTAATTCTATAACCGGGACGGACCCTGCGCGAATTGCATCATGCAATGCAATGGATGTGTGGGTAAATGCGCCTGCATTGATGATGATACCGGCTGATGCCTGGTCTGCCTGCTGTATCCAGTCAACAAGTTCGCCTTCATGGTTGGATTGACGAAACTCGATGGAGACACCTAATTTGCCTGAGACAGTGTCACAGGTTTTTTGAATGTCCTCGAGGCTTTCTGCCCCATAAATGCCAGGTTCACGCTGGCCCAGAAGATTCAGATTTGGCCCGTTCAAAATATGTATCGTAGTTGCCATGACGCCCCTTTGAACATGCTGCACACTGCCTGCAATGCTCGGTATGAATTGCAGATTGTTATATGTTGTGTTTGGCACCAATTAAAGCCGCAATGGGGCATTGGTGTATCTTTTAGTTCAAATAATCAAAAAGCCGGGCTTTTCAGGCCCGGCATTCCAGATTTACAGATGTGTACTGCAGTAGTTTCAGCAGGAAACCGTATCACCACACTTGCGAAGGTTGTCAACTTTGGCTTTGAGGACATTATATCCCAATGCACCAAAAAGAACCTCATTGCCGATCACATAGGACGGTGTGCCGTTCATGCCAAGATCTGTGGCTAATGTATTAACTTCGCGAAACGCATCATTAACGCTCTCTTCTTTCGAGGCATCAAGAACTTTCCGGATATCCAGCCCCATCTTGTCGGCCAGTTGCAGGGCACGCTTGCCGTTTTTCTGGCCATTCGCGCCAAGTAATGCTCGATGAAACTGATCGTATTTTTCGGGATATAGCCGACCCACTGCGGTCGAAATGCGGTGAGCCGTTACTGAGCCTTCGCTGAGAATAGGCAATTCCTTGAGGACGAATTTCAGGTTTTTGTCTTCCTTGAGCAACCGGTCCATATCGGCCATAGCGCGTTTGCAAAACGGGCAATTATAATCGTAAAACTCGACGATCGTCACATCAGCATCGGGATTACCGATTTCAAACTGGTTTTTTGATGAAAAAATCAAATCCCGCTGCTCCTTGATGGTCGTTTGGACCTTGAGAGCCGCCGCAAGCTTCCGCTTTTTGTCCAGGGCATCCTGTGCTTCCAGCAGAATTTCAGGGTTTTCCAGAATATAGGAGCGAATGAGTGCTTCAATTTCGGCCTTTTGGGCGGGTTCAAGCGCGCGGGTCGGTGTTGTAAAACTTGTTACCGTAAACATGAGAGCCACGACAAATACGGTTACAACCGACTTGCAGATATTTCGAAAATTCATCAGTTTCTCCAGATCAGGATGAGACGCAGGGTTAATTGCACCCCACATATACGAATTTTTCTATTTTTTATAGGATATAATGTCCTGCGCGCGAAGCCATCCCGGCGATCCGCGCTTCAATTTTTGTTGAGCACGGTTGGCAAAGTTCTTGGCATTGGCGATTTTGCCGGACCAAAACATCTCTTCTGCGCTTGATAACAAGGCCAACGGGGTGTTCCCCGCTTTTTGATAGGCGCGGGCAAGATAACGGTGACCAATGATCAAACTCGGGTCACGCGCCAGACCTTTCCGTAATTCTGCAATAGCCGGTTTAATGTTGGTTTTACGGCCACTTGACAGCAATGCCTGTCCGAGTTCTACCCGCAAAAACCCGCTTCGACCACGGTCCAGTTTGACGGCTTTTCTAAACGGCGATATCGCTGCTGCCGGCTTGCCTGAGCGCAACATTATCTCCCCTTTCATTTCGTGGAAATAAGCGTTGTTGGGGCGTTTCCGGATCAGTGCATTAATTTTTGGAATTGCATTTTTAGGTGATCCATACAAATAGAGACCAATTGCCTCACCATACTGTCGGGCAAGCGGGCTGAGGCCTTTTTGCCTGATCAGGCTGGCTAGATTGCGTCGCCCGCCGAGATAGGCAGCAATTTTTGCCCGCGCCAGATCGTGGCGTTCCTGCAGGGATGGTTTGTCCTTGCGATTATAATATTTACTGTTTTTCACAGCTTTTTTTAATGAAGCAATCCTGTCACGAGGCAAGGGGTGGCTTTGCATGTAAGGATTAACCCGTCCACCTTGCAGATTGAGATTTTCTGCAAATCCGGAAAATGTCGTAAGTAATCCACGCGCCGATTGTCCGGTTTTTGCCAAATACTTAAGTGCGGCCCGGTCTGCTGCTGATTCTTCTCCGCGCTGGTATCTGAGCAATCCTCTAATCGCCAGTCTCGAGCCTCCAGCAACGATGCCGCCCCCGGCGCCGGCAACCTGGCGATTTCCCGAAGCTGCTCCGGCTGCAAGCACGCCAACACCGAGAAGGGTTGCAATTCCGGATACGATCTTCGCTCTTGCCAGCTGATCGGCCAGACGCTGTTGGTGCCCGCCGGCCAGATGGCCAATCTCGTGGGCAATAACTCCGATGAGTTCGTTAGGTGTTTTTGAATCCAGTATAGCTCCGGTATTGATGAAAACCCTGCGCCCGGCAACAAAGGCGTTGAATTGCTGATCACCAACGATCATTATTTCGATTGCACCAGGACGCAGTCCTGCTGCCTTGAACAACGGAATCGAATACTCCCACATCAGGGCTTCAATTTCGGCGTCACGAATGAGCGAAATTCCCCTGCGGCCCTGCGCATACCCTGAATCTGGAAATGCTGATGTGAATGCCATCGCCAGAACCAGCCACAAAGCAATAATTCTATTCTTCAATTGACAAGTTCCCTGTACTTCGTTGAATAGCTTTTGGTGTAACGCATCGGCAACCGTGAATTCAACCGACCTGTCCATTAAATGTCATTCGACTACAATGAGGTAATAAAATGACCGTTACTTCGGTCCCAAAACAACTCAATTATTCCATGCGCGGTGATGTTGAACCGTTTCATGCAATGGATGTGCTGGCGATGGCCAACAAACTGGCCGCACAGGGCAGGGACGTGGTGTATCTTTGTGTTGGGCAACCGGGTGCGCCGGCTCCAAAAAGCGCTCTGATTGCTGCCCGCAATGCGCTGAAAACTGGAAAACTTGGTTATACAGATGCTGGTGGGATCAGCCAGTTTCGCAATCGGGTGACGGAACACTATCGGGCAAATTATGCAATTGAGGTTTCAGCGAATCGGGTCTTTGCCACCACCGGTTCATCGGCCGGTTTTAATCTGGCGTTTCTGGCAGCCTTTGATGCCGGTGATCGTATCGCCATTGCCACCCCCGGCTATCCCGCCTATCGCAATATTATGCGAACTCTCGGCCTCGAACCTGTGGAAATTGAAACCGATGAATCAACAAGGTGGTCATTAACTGCAGATCATATAAAACAAGCCCACTCCATCAAACCTTTGAAGGGCGTATTAATTGCCAGCCCTGCCAATCCAACCGGCACAATGATGAGTGTTGAAGCATTGCGAGAGATGGTTGAGGTTTGTGAAGAGTTTGGCCTGTGGTTGATATCAGATGAAATTTATCATGGTTTGACCTATGGACCAGCCACCGGGGTTGAAGAAGATACAGCCCTTCGTTTCAGCGATCAGGTGATCATCATCAATTCGTTTTCAAAATATTACTGCATGACCGGTTGGCGTATTGGCTGGATGATATTACCTGAGCAACTGGTTCGGCCGGTGGAGAGAATTGCCCAGAGCCTGTATATTTCGCCACCGGAACTTTCACAAATAGCGGCTACAGCTGCCTTCGATGGTCATCAGGAATTACAGCAGGTAAAGGCCGGATACAAGGCCAACCGGGCCTTGATGTTGGATGCGCTGCCGCAGCTTGGATTCAATGATATTCTGCCGATCGATGGCGCGTTCTACGCTTATGTTTCAGTGGAACAATTCAGCGATGATTCAATGACTTTTGCCAGACAGATATTGCAGGAGACCGGTGTGGCAGTAACCCCTGGACTTGATTTTGACCCGGTGCGTGGTCCGAAGTTCATCCGGTTTTCATTTGCCGGAACTCATGACGACATAAAAACGGCGATTGAACGACTCGGCAACTGGCAGGGGCTGAAAAGCCAGTTATGATTGGTCCTTGGTTGCCTGATAAAGAACAAGCAGCCAAAGCGAAATAATTGCCAAAAGTGCGGTTTGGGCCCAGAATGGCCAGATTTTAATTCCGGGGGCAAGGGCCGCAAAATCTGTTGTTATATTGATATAGGAAAGCCCTGCAACGGCCGCCGCCGCAGCAATCAATATCGCGCCAATGAATTGCCGGTTGGCGAGCGGATCGCGGGCGATGGTAAAGAAAAAGACAGCCCAGCCAAAGGCCAGAAATGAGATAATGTTGTCCTGATAGGCATTGGAAGGCACGTTGAAATAGACAAACAGCAACGGGATTTTTGTGCCGGTTATATGAGCAAGTGCAATCGCCAGAAAATAGAACGAAAGAGCAAAAAGGCTGAGTTTCATCAGCCGCTCGGGCATTGCATTCGTCATTGCTTACGCCTCCTTCTTATCAAGACTGCGTTCCTCAATTCGATCCCATAATCGCAAACCGCCACGAATCGCGTGGAAAGAGGCGGTTCCCAACATCCCCGCAGGCCAGCGAATAGCCTTTCGGTTGATGATCCAGAAATCGGTAAGGTCAGTGTTTTTTTCCTGTACAAGATCGGCAATGGTTCGGCCATTCAATTGGGTTAACGAGACCCCGTGACCAATGCAGCCATTGGCATAGATGACCCGCTCGTCCCCAATGAAACCGATGTCGGGTGCCATATCGAGATTAACTGAAACCGGCCCGCCCCAGCGATAGTCAAACGAGATGTTTTTCAAGGTCGGGAACAGCCATTTAAGATGTTTTTCAAGGTTATCCCAAGTTCTGGAAACGTCCATTTGCGCCATTTTTGACCCTTTTCCGAGTTGCGCATCACCGCCGCCCATAGTTATTCGGCCACAAACCGTGCGGCGAAAATAGTGGATGAGTTGACGGTTGTCCTCAATCGATTGGCGATCATGCCAGCCGATTTCGTTCCACTGTTTCTGGCTTAGCGGTTCTGTTACCACCTGCGATGTCCAGACCGGAACCTGACGGGTGCGGATTTTCGGCAGGCCGTTAAGGAACCGCAATGACCAGCTTATTGCAGGTTATCGTGCCATTGGGGGTGGTAAGTTTAATCGAGGTGCCGTTGCGGGAAACCGTGTTGACCGGGGTCTCTTCAAAAACCTCCGCACCGGCTTCTTCAGCCAGTCTCCATAATTCACAAACATGCTTGAACGGATTGAGAATACCGCTGTTTACCTCAAAAACCGCTCCGGAAAACCTTGCCGAGTGAATGTCGGACTGGATTTTTGCGCCAGTCAGAAATTCGTATTGGTCACTGACACCAAGTTTTTCGAAAAGTTCCAGGCTTTTTTCCAGCCGTTTAAGCTGTGCCCCGCTATAGGCAACGCGTAACATGCCTGTGTGCTGGTAATCGCTTTTGAGTTGGTGTTTTTCGACCAGGTCGCGAACATAATGGACCGCGCGCACCATATAGGCCTGCGCCTGTTTGGCCTTTTCTTCCCCCCATCGCAGGATGGTGATTTCAGGTTCAAGCCCGAACAGCGTCATGCTAAATCCGCCATTGCGCCCGGATGCGCCATAGCCAACAAACCGGGCTTCCAGAACT
>JALTNS010000396.1:0-32323 GCA_027000565.1 Rhizobiaceae bacterium
CACCGGTCAACGAAAAGTCGGTAGCGATCCGTCGTTTGTACAAACCGGTGATGGGAAAAGTGTAAATCTGCTTTGGTCGGCGGGGATAAGTTTGTTCAATTGTCCTGCTTGCTCCCACCTCCCCCTTGAGGAGAGCATATGATTATTGAATAAATATCTAATCAATTGGAATGGAAAATTTGATTATTGTTTCTCGTTATTTTCCGGACTCAAAGTAACGTAGTCGGTAATTGGGATCATGCCCATTTCTAAGAACATTGGAACAATGTTGGGAGCAACAAATATTGTCATATTTGCGATTCTTCCGCCGGTTATCTGACTGTTTGTAATGCCAATGCAATTGGCAATTCTAAAATTGGGTTTTGGATTGGTTGTTAGCGCCACTATATCGCAGTTCACAAACCCCAGTTTGATGAAACTAACATCGTGATAAATATACAAGTTGCAGGGCCCAAGCAGGTCGCAATCTGTAAATGTTTTACCGTTAATGGACTTGTCAATCGGATCGGCTAAACCCGCTAGCGAAATCCTTTTCTTAAAAAACTCTGTATCCAATGGATTGATGGTGTCAGATCTTTCTTGCCAAAGTAAAATGGCCGAAGACCGAGTAATTTGAAATCGAATCGCAAAAAACATTAGGATTATCCCCAATGCGAGCACTCCTGCGGTAAGCCCGGCAAGCACCCAGGCAAAATAACCAAAACTGTTGATCCAGTTTGAAACCGACGCCAAATATGCAGTAAGTGACCCTACAAGTGTAGTTCCACCAAACGCAACCCAAAGTGTAACGCGTGCTGAAAATCGATCCAAAAAACTGTTAAATTTGTTATACATGTCTAATTTTAGTTGAATTTTTTTGCCAAGTCCACTTGTACGCAGCGGCACTCGCTCTGTTTCCCCAACCTCCCCCTTGACCAATTCTCCTCGTCGGGTCACATGGGGACATGAACCAAACCTCCGACAACCGCGTATCGGATGCGCCGTCGAACAACTGGGTTTACCGGATTTTGCCGGTTGGCCTGTGGCCCTATGCGCAATTGGCGCGTTGGGACCGGCCGATTGGTTGGTGGTTGTTGTTGTGGCCGTGCTGGTGGTCGCTGGCGCTGGCGCTCAACGTATCGCTGGCGCGAAACTATGGCGATGCCGACCCGCTGGTCGGGCCGTTTGTCATCTGGTTTGCCTTTGCGATATATCTGGTTCTTTTCTGGATCGGAGCCATTGCCATGCGCGGTGCCGGATGCACCTATAATGATCTTGTCGACAAGGAAATTGACGCAAAGGTGGCGCGCACCGCATCCAGGCCCATTCCTTCCGGCAGGGTGACAATGCTGCAGGCGAAAATGTTTCTGATTGTCCAGGCGCTTGTCGGGGCTCTGGTGCTTTTTTCATTCAACTGGTTTTCGGTCTGGCTGGGTCTGGCTTCGCTGGCGATTGTCGCCTTCTACCCCTTTGCCAAGCGGTTGACCGACTGGCCGCAATTGTTTTTGGGCCTGGCATTTTCCTGGGGTGCGCTGATGGGCTGGGCGGTGATGCTGGGTGAATTGTCCCTGCCACCATTGCTGCTTTATGGCGGCTCGATCCTCTGGGTCATTGGTTATGACACGCTTTATGCCCATCAGGACAAGGAGGACGATGCGCTGGTCGGTGTGCGTTCAACCGCGCGGCTGTTTGGCGAAAAAACCGCAATCGCGCTGATAATACTTTATGGCGTGGCGATGGTGATGTTTGGTTGCGCATTCTGGCTTGCCGGGGTCCAATGGCCAGCCTTTGTCGGGCTGGCACTTGGTGCCGTCCATATGGGCTGGCAGATCAAGGTGCTTGATATTGATGACGGCGATCAATGTCTCAAGTTGTTCCAGTCAAACAAGCATTTTGGCTGGATAGTATTTTCTGGATTATTGGCGTCGGTTTTATAGCAAAGTTCAGATTGTGCACTATTGCATATCGCGCAACTGTTCGGCCTGTACATTTATCTATGTAGAGTTTTTTTGATCAATATTAAAAGGAATATATATTATGCCCCCTGTACCCACCGAACAAACCACACTGGGTTATGAAGAGATTAAGTGGACCTACCGCAAAGGAAATAGTTCGCTTTCTGATATGTCCAAAAATCGGTTACGCCAGTTGGGTATGTCCGCCAACGGGATCTCCCAACTCAGCATGGCAAGAACAATATCAAGCCAAAAAGATATGCAAATTGTAGCCATGCTGGTGTCAAAAGCGCTGGGTTAGTAAAAATACTTGCTTTTTTCCGACCAGCCATCCGGCTGGCCGCCCGTTCACGGGCTTGCGCATTGCTCTTATTGTCATTTGCTTGTGAGGTTTTGCCACGTGGGCTCTTTAAAAGTGCAATGCTTGCCTTGCCACGGAGGGAGACAATCCGGCGTAACGTTCCAACTGAGCCGATAGGCGAAGCGCGCAACGCAGGCTGGGGCAAAGCCCCAAAATAGCGGCGAGTTAAAGCAAATAACTTCAATTTCTGGCGATAATCTCGTCCGCAGTTAAAACAGCCACTTCGCTGACAATGCCGGGTTTGCGGCGCATCAAAAACCGTGGCCGGCGTTTTACGGCATTATGACGGCGGCGCCTTGGTTTTTGTTCTTCTGTGCGCAGCAGCCCAAGAGTATTCTGCACGGTTGAAACCGCACCATCGGTCGCGATCATCAACATTGGCAGACGCAGGGTGCGGCTCCACGAATGCCAATCGGCAGCGACATCATCAAGATTGTCGGAAACCAGCAGCGGCACAGACATCGCCTCATCCTTGTGCAATAATTCGAGCGTTACGGTGGTTTTGCCGTCATCACCTTCAAAGGCCCGCGCAGCAACGCCGCGAAATGCCTTTGACGGCAGCGCCATTGAGAGCGGCAGGCCGCAATTGAGCTTGCGCTTCATTACCGCGCCTTCCACGTCAACCGTGAACGAGACATTTTCAGCATCTTTTTCACGGCGGGCATAACTTACCTGCTGTGGTAAAAGGAAGGGATCAAGCCGCATTTCCGCGTCTGCCCATACGGGCTTTTGCCCCGCCATTGTGGGTTGGGTATTCATCATTGCCTCTCCGTCACTCTCAAGAGTCCGATATCTTTCGGTTCTCCACGCGGGCCGGTTTTTATGACCTCGCATTACCGGTCAGCATAGGGCAAAGGCCTCGAATTAGGCTTAAGAATACTGGTTAAGAAAGGCTGAGTTGCAACAGGGTTAGCAAAACCTCACCCGCTGTAGGAATTTGGTAACCGCTCTTGCCCAGAGGTTAACGCAGCCCGGTTACAATACCTTGCCCGGGTTCATGATGCCCTTTGGATCAAACGCGGATTTTACCCGGCGCATGAGATCAAGTTCGATCGCCGGTTTACTGCGCGCCATCTCATCACGTTTCATCAGGCCGATACCGTGTTCGGCGGAAATCGAGCCGTTGAACCGGCGTACCAGCGTGTGAATGGCAAGATTGACGTCTTCACGCATTGCCATGAACTGATCGCGCTCGCCACCTTCGGGCTGCGAAATATTGTAGTGAATATTGCCATCGCCGAGATGGCCGAATGCAACGATGCGGGCATTCCTGATCATTTCATCGATAATTTTTTCAGCCTCGATGAGAAAGCGCGGCACATCGGCAACGGCAACCGCAATGTCATGTTTGATCGACCCGCCTTCGGGTTTCTGCGCAATCGACATGGATTCACGCATGAGCCAGAAATCCTGTTGCTGTTGATAAGATTGCGCCAGCGCCGCATCACTGATCAGCCCAACCTCCAGCGCTTCGCCCAGTGCCTGTTCCATTAGCGCCCGCGCGTCATCGCTTGAGCGGGTGGAAGATATTTCAACGAGACAATACCACGGGTGAATATCGTCAAGCGGGTCGCGCTGGCCCTGAATGTGGCGGGTGACAAATTCAACCCCGATACGCGGCATCAGTTCAAATCCGGTCAACCCGGTTCCGGCACAATCGCGCACCAGATTAAACAGCTCCAGCGCTTTTTGCGGTGATGCAAGCCCGACATAGGCGACCTCGCGCCCGCGCGGCCTGGGAAAAAGTTTCAAAACAGCAGCGGTAATGATGCCGAGGGTGCCTTCCGCGCCGATGAACAAATCTTTAAGATCATAACCGGTATTGTCCTTGCGCAGTTTACGCAATCCGTTCCAGATTTCACCGTCCGGCAGCACCACTTCGATGCCAAGCACCAGATCGCGGGTATTGCCATAGGCCAAAACCCCGGTACCACCGGCATTGGTCGAAAGATTGCCGCCAATCTGGCAGGTTCCCTGTGCCCCGAGTGACAGGGGAAACAATCGTTCCAGCTTTTCGGCCTCATCGCGGATTGTTTGCAAAACCACCCCGGCTTCGACCGTCAGCGCGTTGCCTTTCACATCGATGTCGCGAATGCGGTTCATCCGTGAAAGCGAAACGATGACTTCCGACCTGTCGGGATTGGCAACCGACCCGCCGACATGGCCGGTATTGCCGCCCTGCGGTACGATTGCTGTGGCCGTTTTATTGGCAAGAGCCAGAATTTGCGAAACTTCTTTGGTGGTTTGCGGGCGCAGAACCAGCGGTGCTGCGCTTTTATAGATGCCGCGATTTTCCGCCTGATAGGGGGCTTTGTCGTGTTCAGACAAAAGGGCGTTACTGGCACCGACAATGGCGCTGAACTTGGCGATCAGTTCATCAGAAAGATTGTTGGTGTTATTGTTCATTCAATCATTATGCCTTGGCGCGGCAGCGCGGCGCAACCGGTCATTGATCGCTTCCCCAAGTCCGTCAGCGGGAATTGGCTGCACCGCAATGGTCTTGGCAGCGGCGGCGTCCAGTTGTTTGAGATAAGCAAACAGGTTTTGCGCCGCCTCTGCCGGATTGCCCGACGGGCTGAGATTGAGCACGGCAATGGCTTTTTCAGCATTGGCAATCGGCTGGTCACCAAATGCCAGTAATGCCTCGCCACCATCCAGCGAAGTGGCATTGAGCCGCAACAGGCTGCGCGGTGCATAATGCGATGCCATCATGCCCGGCGCCTGAATGGCTGATTTTCCTGCGGGGCGAACGAGCGGGCGCTGGATGAAATTTTCCAACACCTCCGCGCTGGTCCCTCCGGCGCGCAACAGGACAACATCATCGCTGTCGATTTTGATGATGGTGGATTCAAGTCCGATTTTGCATGGCCCGCCATCGACAATGAGATCGATATTGTCTCCAAGCTCTTCAGCCACATGGGTAGCCAGTGTCGGCGATATGCGGCCCGATATATTGGCGCTGGGTGCGGCGACAGGCCTTGCAAGACGCCCGGCAATATCGGCCATGATCCCCCGTGGTGCCCGCAGCGCAATCGTATCAAGCCCGGCGCTGACCAAGGGGTGAATGCAGCAATCATCCTGCAATGGCACGACAACTGTCAGCGGGCCGGGCCAGAATTTTCGGGCCAGCTGTCGCACCAGCGGCGAGAACTGCCCGTATTTTTCAGCCATTTCCAACCCGCTCACATGGCAGATCAGCGGATTGAATTGCGGCCTGCCCTTGGCCTCGAAAATATTCGCAACCGCCTTGCCATTTGTCGCATCCGCGGCCAGTCCGTAGACGGTTTCGGTCGGGATAGCCACCAACCCGCCGGAAGCAAGCCTGCTTGCGGCGCCTGCGAGCGCTTTTTTCGGTTCATCAATGGCGTTGATCATATTCATTGCCCCTGTTTATCGCCAAAATTTAATAAGGGAATGGGCAGGCACTAATTTTCTTACACAAGCGGTGAATATGGGCTTGCGAATATGGGCATCGGGCGCGCCAGCAGCTATAGAGGCGATGGTTGAAGAATCGATATAGCTGAATACGGATTGAAGCCCATGAATGTTCTCATCATTGGCGGTGGTGGCCGCGAACATGCGCTGGCGTGGAAGCTCGCACAATCGGCAGGGCTGAACACCCTTTATTGCACGCCGGGTAATGCCGGAATAGCCAATGTGGCGACCTTGGCGGCGCTTGATGCCGGCGATCATCCGGCAGTGATTGGGTTCTGCACGACAAATCAAATTTCTCTGGTGGTGGTCGGGCCGGAAGTGCCACTGGTTGCCGGATTGGTCGATGCTCTGGAAAATGCCGGAATTGCCGCCTTTGGCCCTTCACCAAAAGCCGCCCGACTGGAAGGGTCGAAAACCTTCACCAAGGAATTGTGCGCCCGGCATAATATTCCAACCGCCGCGTTCCAGCATTTCAACAATGCGCCAAAGGCCAAGATGTACGCGCGCCAACAAGACCTGCCAATTGTTATCAAGGCCGATGGACTAGCCGCCGGCAAGGGCGTGATCATCGCCGAAACAACAAATGATGCGTTAAATGCGATTGACGATTGTTTCGAGGGTGAATTTGGCGAGGCGGGAACAGAAATCATCATCGAGGAATTTCTCACCGGTGAAGAAGCCTCGATGTTTTTTCTCTGTGATGGTCAAAACGCCTTGCCGCTTGGTACGGCCCAGGACCACAAACGGGTGGGCGAAGGTGATTGCGGCCCCAATACCGGCGGCATGGGGGCCTATTCTCCAGCCCCTGTGATGGATGATGCGGTTATACAAAAAACCATTAATCAGATCATCAATCCGACCCTGCGCGGCATGAGCGAAATGGGCGCGCCGTTCAAAGGCGTGCTTTATGCAGGGCTGATGATTGAAGATGGTCAGCCAAAACTGATTGAATATAATGTGCGTTTTGGCGATCCTGAATGTCAGGTGCTGATGATGCGGCTGAAGAGTGATTTATTGCCGCTGCTCATTGCTGCCTGCGAAGGCAATCTCGCGGATATGTCAATTGAATGGCGCAAGGATGCGGCCCTCACCGTGGTGCTGGCGGCCAATGGCTATCCCGGAACCTATCAGAAGGGGTCGGTGATTGAAGGTACAGATAGCCTCGACAGCAAATTTGTTCAGGTTTTTCACGCCGGAACGGCGATTGACAATGGAAAGTTGATTGCGACTGGCGGGCGGGTGCTGAATGTGACGGCCCTTGGCAAAAATGTTGTCGAGGCGCAAAGGCGCGCCTATGCGGCGGTTGATCAAATCAACTGGCCAGAAGGTTTTTGCCGCCGTGACATCGGCTGGCGCGCTGTTGCAAGGGGGGCGAAATGATCACCGGTCAACCAATCCAAGCGCCTCGCGCATAGCCGCAATATTTTGCAGTTTGGCCTCAAATACCGACCAGTCATCACTTTCATCGATAAACGACCAGATATGTTCAACCTCGTCGATCAGCATTGTGCAAGGCTTGTGTTGTGAAAAATAGGAATGGCTCAACCGTTCCGGCCTCACAGGCTCCTGTGCTTTTAGAAATGTTTCGAGAGCCAGCCAGTCATCACCCTGATACTTGGCGGCAATCGGGCTGGCCTTGGCGCGAACGGAGCTGAGTGCTCCGCCAAACCAGTCAAAAAACAATTGCTCGATTGGCACATTTTCAAGCCTCATCCAGCGCAGCAAATCCATTATGAATTCTGCATTTTCATCGGCGTTTGACGGATTGGCGCGAACCCCAAGGCGGGCAAAAAAACCGTCCACCATGGCACTTGTATAATGACCGGGATAGGCCTGCATCGACTGGCTCAATCGTTCGGCTGGAACAATTTTGGCCAGTGCCGAACCCAGTTGTGAGAGGTTCCAGCCGACAGAATCGGCCTGTCTGCCATAGGCGTAAAGCCCCTGTTGGTCGAAATAGGCGGCGGTAAATTCAGGATCGGCAAATTCGGTAAACCGCCAGGGACCATAATCAAAACTCTCACCGGTAATATTCATATTGTCGGTATTCAAAACCCCATGAACAAATCCCGCTGCCATCCACGATGCGGCCAGTCTGGCGGCATTTTCAATGACCGCATCAAACAGGCCGATGGCGCACGCCTGCGGATTGTCGCCTTTTACCCCGGGATAAAAATGTTTGATACAATAACCAACCAGCCGTTCAATTGACGCGACCTCGTCGTAAGCCGCCAGCATTTGAAATGTGCCAAAGCGGATATGCGAATGATTAAGCCTGACCATTACCGCCGAGCGGGTCGGGCTTGGTTCATCACTGCGCTGCAAGGCCTCGCCGGTTTCAATGACGCTGAATGTTTTTGACGTATTGACCCCAAGCGCCTCAAGCATTTCGGTTGCCAATATCTCCCGTACCGCGCCCTTTAACGTCAACCGGCCATCACCGGCGCGCGAATAGGGGGTTTCGCCCGAACCCTTGGTGCCAAGATCAAGCAAGCGGCCCTTTTGGTCGCGCAATTGCCCAAACAAAAAACCGCGCCCGTCGCCAAGTCCCGGATTATAATGGCGGAACTGATGGCCGTGGTAGCGCATGCAATGGGGATAGGGCAGGTTGTCGGGCAGGGGGTCAAAGCGGCTGAAATGATCAAGCCATTCCTGCTCGGTTAAAGTATCCAACCCGACGGTTTTGTCATGACGAATATTGCGAAACCGCAAAATATGTTTTGGAAAATTTGCCGCTGCGACCGGGTCAAAAAACGGTGCGCCTTCGCTTTCATCATCCTTGTCGACAAGAACATCACGATCTGGCAATGACCGATAGGGGGTGTGCGGATTGTAGGAGCTGGAAACGGGCATGAATTATGCGCTGGTGCCGCCGATGGTAATGCCATCAATTCGAACGGTCGGCTGACCAACACCAACCGGCACACCCTGGCCGTTTTTGCCACACATGCCGATACCGGGATCAAGCGCCATATTATTGCCGATCATTTTTACCCGCTTCATGTCTGCCGGGCCGTTGCCTATCATCATCGCACCTTTTAAGGGCGCGCCGATCTTGCCATTTTCAATGCGATAAGCCTCGGTGCAGCCAAATACATATTTGCCCGAGGTAATGTCGACCTGTCCGCCGCCAAATGATGCGGCATAAATGCCATCCTTGACCGAGGCGATAATTTCATCAGGCTCGTGATCACCGCCCAGCATGTAGGTATTGGTCATGCGCGGCATTGGAATGTGGGCGTAGGACTGTCTGCGTCCGTTGCCGGTGGGTTCCATCCCCATCAACCGGGCATTCTGCCGGTCCTGCATATAGCCAACCAGAACACCATCTTCGATCAGGACGGTGTTTTCGGTCGGAGTTCCCTCATCATCGATGGTCAGCGAGCCGCGCCGCGCGGCGATAGTGCCATCGTCGACAACAGTTACGCCTTTGGCAGCCACCTGCTCGCCCATCAAACCGGCAAAAGCCGAAGTGCCCTTGCGGTTAAAATCACCCTCAAGCCCGTGGCCGACCGCCTCGTGCAACATGACGCCAGGCCAGCCATTGCCCAACACCACATCAAATGTTCCGGCCGGTGCGGGGATAGACTGAAGGTTGACCAATGCCTGACGCAGCGCCTCATCGGCACAGTTCTTCCAGGAATGTTCAGTGATGAATTCGCCAAATCCGCTGCGACCGCCAATGCCGTGAGAGCCGGTTTCCTGCCGATCACCTTCGCCAACGGTGATGGAAACATTGAGCCGCACCAGCGGGCGCACATCGCGCGAAATCTCGCCATCGGCACGAATAATCTCGACCACCTGCCAGGAACCGGCAATCGACACCGAAACCTGACGGACTTTGCTGTCCCTGGCCCGCATATAGGCATCAATATCCTGCAGCAACCGGACCTTGGTTTCAAAAGACGGTTCGCCAATAGGGTTTTCAGGCCCGTAAAGTTTTGTATTGGTGCCGCGAGGTGCTGCCACATAGGTGCCTGAATGACCGCTGGCAATGCTTTTAACCGCACCAGACGCGCGTTTCAGGGCCGCCTCGGATAGTTCTCCCGCATGGGCATAGGCCGCGGCTTCACCGGCTACTGCGCGCAGGCCAAACCCCTGACTGGTATCAAACGTGCCGGATTTCAGTTTGCCATTGTCAAAAACCAGTCCCTCGGACTGGCTGTATTCGAGATATAACTCGCCATCGTCAGCGCTGTTCAGCGTGTCCTGCATTATCCGTTGCACAGCTTCACGGCTGCAATCGAACGAATTGATAAGATCGGGGGTATCCTGGGTCATGGGAAGTCCTGTTGCCGGCGATATTGCTCCACAGATAGAGCCGAGACACCGAATTGGCAACCGGCTTGTGAATGCCAATTATCGACTCATCACAGCCAACCTAGTCTATTTTTACGGAAGTTGGGAAAAACCTTCGCTGAAGCCATTAAGGTCGACCGGAATGCCAATACCTTCTTCCGGCGACTGGAACACGATAAATGTCGCGGTTGAGCCGGTTTTCAGGGTATTCAACAGTTTTTCTTCCAGAATCACTTCGGCAAAACAGCCATCGCGCAGGCAGCGAACAAAATAGGCGCGGCCGATATCCTTGCCATCAACATTCAACCCGAGCCCATTGGGCAACAGCACACCGAGCGGAGCCAAAACCCGCAAAATTTTGGCCTTGCGATCGGCAGTTTTCAGCACCACCACCGAAAGCCCGACTTCCGCCCGGTCTTCGGCCACAACATTTTGCATCAGGGCGCATTGTTCGCTGGTGGCACCGGCAGGTGTGTCGCAAATGATCGACCACACGCCATGTTTTGAGCGCACCTTGCCGCCCTGCTGGGCTGATGCGATATCAATCTGGCCAGCGACGGAAAAGCCCAGAATCAAAAGGCCAATACGAAGAAACTTGATCATGTGAATTTTCCGAACCCAATATGAGAATCACCCTGGAGAATCACTCATCGATGATTGTTAAAGAGAAACAAAACCGTATCAATTGCCATTCTCCAATGCAACATCGAAGAATGGTGAAGCTGGCTTATGTACCTTGTACAAGTTTTTTGGTTTGAAATATGGCGGCGACCAAATGTCATCCAGATGGCGAATAATTCAACTGTGACAGGCCAGTTGTCAGGCATTGGCGCAAACTTCGGGCCAGCGATTATATTAGCAAATCAGCATAAAAAATTGATCTATGTCAAAAATGCCGCATCTCTGCGACACACCTACCCATTGCAGGCCGCTTAACAATATGGTTCACATTACCAAAGATTAATTCCCGAAACCGGTTTGCAAAGCAATTTCCGGTGCGGGAAGGGTGGAATTGTCAATCAGGTCATTGTTGACATTGGCATAGCAATTGAGTTTGCATTCCGCCTATTTGTGATTTGACGATGAAACAGGGTCGATGACCCCGGATTTGGGAGATAGAGACGTGATGAAAAGTATCACGGGATATTTGGCTTTCACAGCCGGATTGTTGGGCACCGCAGGGACAGCATTTGCGCAAGCCGCAGATTGGGAAATCTGGCATCAGCCAGCCGGATCAGAAATGATGCGGATGATTACGGATTTTGATGAATACACGATGTGGTTCATTATCCCGATCACTCTGTTTGTTCTGGGCTTGCTGGCCTATGTGTTGATCAGGTTCAGCGCCAAGGCAAACCCGACACCATCAAAAACCAGCCATAACTCGCTGATCGAGGTTATCTGGACCCTTGGACCGGTGGTTATTCTGGTGGCGATTGCGCTGCCGTCCTTCAAGTTGCTGACCGCCCAGTATACCCCGCCGACAAAACCAGATATTACCATCAAGGCTACCGGTTATCAGTGGTATTGGGGTTATGAATATCAGACCGGCGAAGAGGTTTCCTATGATTCCGTATTGATCGGCCGTGACGATGGCACCGAGGAATCAAAGGCTGAGGCCATGGCCGAGCGCGAGGAATATGGCAAGTCAGACCTTACCAAATATCCGCGCCTGCTGGCCGTTGACAATGAACTGGTGGTTCCGGTGAACAAGCATATCCGTGTTCTGGTTACTGCCGGAGATGTTATCCACAATTTTGCACTGCCGAGATTCGGCCTTAAAATTGACGCTGTACCGGGACGTTTGAACGAAACCTGGTTCATTGCTGAAAAAGAAGGACTGTATTATGGTCAGTGTTCCGAGCTTTGCGGCAAGGATCATGCATTTATGCCGATTGCAATTCGGGTCGTATCCGATGCACAATATGCAGCATGGCAAAAAGCAGCTGTTGATGATGTGGAGGAGGCCAACAAAGCTTTGATGGCCTCAGTTGCAACATCGAACAAGACAATTCAGGTCGCAAACAAATAGTTCGCGAATAATCAGAAGACCAAAATAAAACGGGAGCATGAGGCAAATGACAGCCGTATCACATGCAGCGCACGACGATCACAACCTGGGTTTTTTCAAACGCTGGTTCTACTCGACCAACCACAAGGATATCGGAACACTTTATCTGATATTTGCAATCATTTCCGGCATTGTTGGGGGCGGATTGTCCATTGCCATGCGGATGGAGTTGCAAGAGCCTGGCTTGCAGTATTTTGGCGATCCCAATCTCTATAATGTTTTCACAACCGCTCACGGGCTGATCATGATCTTCTTCATGGTGATGCCGGCCTTGATCGGCGGTTTTGCCAACTGGATGGTGCCGATTATGATCGGTGCGCCGGACATGGCATTTCCACGGATGAATAATATATCATTCTGGTTGCTGCCACCTGCCTTGCTGCTGCTGGTAATTTCAATGTTCATGCCAAGTGCGCCGGGTTCCTTTGGTGTTGGCGGCGGCTGGACGATCTATCCACCACTATCGACCACAGGTCAGCCGGGTCCGGCAATGGATTTTGCTATCCTTGCCCTGCATCTGGCCGGTGCTTCTTCCATTCTTGGTGCGATCAACTTCATCACCACTATTTTCAACATGCGCGCTCCGGGCATGACAATGCACAAGATGCCGTTGTTTGCCTGGTCGGTTCTGGTAACCGCATTCTTGCTGTTGTTGTCTTTGCCGGTTCTTGCCGGGGGTATCACCATGTTGCTGACCGACCGGAATTTCGGCACCACCTTCTTCACGCCTGATGGCGGTGGCGACCCGGTTCTGTTCCAGCACCTGTTCTGGTTCTTTGGCCATCCGGAAGTTTACATTCTGATTTTGCCCGGTTTCGGTATCATCAGTCACATTGTATCGACCTTCTCGCGTAAGCCGATCTTCGGTTATGTGGGCATGGCCTATGCAATGGTTGCTATTGGTGTGGTCGGCTTCATTGTCTGGGCCCACCACATGTACACAACCGGTCTGTCGCTCAATACCCAACGCTATTTTGTGTTTGCGACGATGGTTATTGCGGTGCCAACCGGTGTTAAAATCTTCTCCTGGATTGCAACAATGTGGGGTGGTTCGATTACCATGCGCACTCCGATGTTGTGGGCCGTTGGATTCATCTTCCTGTTCACCCTTGGCGGTGTAACAGGCGTGCAACTGGCCAATGCCGGTCTCGATCGGGCGTTCCATGACACCTACTATGTTGTGGCTCACTTCCATTATGTGCTGTCACTTGGCGCGGTGTTTGCGATCTTTGCCGGCTGGTACTACTGGTTCCCGAAGATGACCGGATACATGTATAATTCCTTCATTGCGAAGCTGCATTTCTGGGTATCATTTGTCGGTGTGAACATTCTGTTCTTCCCGCAGCATTTCCTCGGGCTTGCCGGCATGCCACGTCGCTATGTTGATTATCCTGATGCATTTGCCGGCTGGAACTATGTATCTTCCATTGGCTCATACATTTCGGCAGTTGGCGTCCTGATCTTCCTGTTCGGGATCTATGAAGCTTTCCGCAAAAAACGTGAGGCTGGTGACAACCCATGGGGTGAAGGTGCAACAACACTGGAATGGCAATTGTCTTCACCGCCACCGCAACACCAGTGGGAACAGCTGCCACGTATTAAATAGTCATAAACTCCGGGCCCTTTCATATTGGCGGGGCCCGGTGTAAAACCGATAGCGAAAGTGAGCCCGATGTCTGTGATCAATGATCATGACCCAGTTACCGAAATATATATCTCGTCAGCAATGCCGGGGGATTTTTTCGCGCTGTTAAAGCCTCGGGTGATGTCGCTTGTGGTGTTTACGGCACTGGTCGGCATGATGGCTGCTCCAGGGGAAATTGATCCGGTTCTGGGTGTTATAGCAATTTTATGTATTGCAATTGGCGCAGGAGCGTCGGGCGCGCTGAACATGTGGTATGACGCAGATATTGATGCGGTTATGTCGCGCACAAAATCACGGCCCATTCCATCCGGTGCCATCAGCAAAAGCGAAGCGCTGGGTTTTGGCCTGATACTTTCAGCTTTTTCTGTTGCAATTCTCGGTCTTGCCGTGAACTGGTTTGCCGCCGGTCTGCTGGCGTTCACCATATTCTTCTATGCCGTGATTTATTCGATGTGGCTGAAACGCGCGACACCGCAGAATATCGTAATTGGCGGAGCGGCCGGCGCATTCCCGCCCATGATCGGATGGGCAGTGGTCACCGGTGGCGTGAGCCTTGAAAGCGTAATATTGTTTGCGATTATTTTCATCTGGACTCCACCGCACTTTTGGGCACTGGCACTGTTCAAATCAGATGATTACAAGCTGGCAGAAATTCCGATGCTGCCGATTGTTGCCGGCGAGGCATCAACCAAAAAGCAGATTTTGGCCTATTCGATATTGCTGGCACCGCTTGGGGTCGCTCCCTGGTTGCTGGGTTTTGCCAGCATCGCATATGGGGTGATTGCAACTGTGTTCGGGGCTGCATTTTTATGGTTTGCCTGGCGCGTCTACAAGATGGACGAAGCTGATCGCAAAATGCTGCCTGCTAAAAAAATGTTCGGCTTTTCAATCCTGTATCTGTTTGTGCTCTATGCAGCGCTGCTGGTCGAATCCCTGCTTCCAAAGCTCTTGAACCTGATCGGGATAGCTTAATCATGGAGAACGACATGAAACCGATTGAATTGACTGAGGCGCAGGTCAAATCCAGGCGCAGTCGTAACATTGCTATTGCCCTGATCTGCGTCGGATTGGTGGTTATGTTCTACTTGATTACAATCGTCAAACTTGGTCCCTCGATACTTAATCGTGCCCTTTAGCTAACCGGATAGAGTGCTTCCCATGAGCCATGAAACTAACGCCATGAACGCGAATGATCTGCCAGCGCCCGAAGAGGACAAAAGCAAGTTTCGCAAAAA
Organism: Rhizobiaceae bacterium; assembly: GCA_027000565.1. Taxonomy (GTDB): domain Bacteria; phylum Pseudomonadota; class Alphaproteobacteria; order Rhizobiales; family Rhizobiaceae; genus SZUA-100. Next base: position 14,981 of record JALTNS010000396.1, read on the forward strand.
TGCCAAGGTTGGACTGATTTGCCTCAGCCTGGCCGGTGCAATGGTTGGTGTTTCATACGCGGCTGTTCCACTTTACCGGATATTCTGCCAGATCACCGGATATGGTGGAACAACCCAAAAAGCCGAAGAATATAAGGGCAAGGTTTCGGAAAAGGTCTTTACGGTCAGTTTTGATTCAAATATTTCCCGCGAACTGGCCTGGAAATTCAAGCCGAAACAACGCGAAGTCAAACTGCGGCTGGGCGAAAAGGTGACAGCCTATTATATGGCAACCAATATCGGTAAGGATACATCCACCGGCGAATCCACATTTAATGTGAGCCCGCAGGCAGCCGGTCAGTATTTCAATAAGATTCAGTGTTTCTGTTTCACCGAACAAACCCTGGCGGCCGGTGAAAAAGTTGAGATGCCGGTGCTGTTTTATATAGACCCGGAAATCGTCAACGATCCGCTGTTTGAAAATATCTCGACAATCACATTGTCCTATACGTTCTATCCAAAAGAGCTGGACGAAACAGCAAAATCAGCAGGATTGAAAAAACCTGCAAACCCCACATCGAAATCTGGACAATCAGGTTGAGCCGATTGAACTAACACAAGCCATCCGAATGCGGGTGGGAATTGAACACGAACAAAATAAATTGGGAGCATACCATGGCAGATGCCCATGCTAAAAACCACGATTACCACATTGTAGACCCCAGTCCCTGGCCGTTTATTGGCGGTATCGGTGCCTTGATTATGGCAATTGGCGGTATCGCCTATATGCGCAGCATCAATGGCGAAGAACTTGTCATGCTGGGTGTTGATCTTGCCGGTCCATGGATTTTCATTATCGGAACCTTGACCGTCCTTTACACCATGTATGGCTGGTGGAGTGACACCATCAAGGAAGCCCATCAGGGCGATCACACCAAGGTTGTCTCGCTCCATTTGCGTTATGGCATGATCATGTTCATCGCATCGGAAGTGATGTTCTTTGTGGCCTGGTTCTGGGCATTTTTTGATGCAAGCCTGTTTACGGATGAAGCCGCACAGTTTGCCCGTACCGAGTTTACCGGCGGCGAATGGCCACCAAAGGGCATGAGTGTTCTGGATCCAATGGCACTGCCTTTGTTCAACACCATCACATTGCTGCTGTCCGGCACCACCATTACCTGGGCACACCACGCGCTGATGAAAAATGACCGCAAGGGCCTGATTGCAGGTCTGACCCTGACCATTATTCTGGCGATCATTTTCACCGGTGTTCAGGCCTATGAATATGCTGCGGCACCCTTTGCATTCAGTGGGTCGATTTATGGCGCCACATTCTTCATGGCAACCGGCTTTCACGGTTTCCACGTGATTGTCGGTACAATCTTTTTGATTGTATGCCTGGTGCGCTCAATGAAGGGCGACTTTACTCCAGAACAGCATTTCGGCTTTGAAGCGGCTGCCTGGTACTGGCATTTCGTTGACGTTGTCTGGCTGTTCCTGTTCTTCTCTGTCTATGTCTGGGGATCGTGGGGAGCAACCTACGCCCACTAGAAGACTGTAGAGAATTAATAAATCAAGGGCGGTCAATACACTTTGATCGCCCTTTTTGTTGAACAAAACCCGGTACCGACAAATCAAGGATTGACGATGGAACCCGCAGGCGGACATTATCCTGTAGTCTCAACACTTAAAGTTGGCTTTGAAGGGTGTTGCCCGCGTTGTGGAGAGGGCAAGCTTTATAATGGCCTGCTGGAACCGGCCAAGGGCTGCAACGCCTGTGGGCTTGATTATTCATTTATCGATTCCGGTGATGGTCCGACCGTGTTTGTCATCATGCTGCTTGGTTTTGTTGTGCTTGGTTTAGCATTGATTGTTGACAGTGCCTATTCGCCCCCGGCGTGGGTGCACATTGTTTTGTGGCTGCCATTAATCACTGTTTTGGGGATATATGCCATGCGGGTTATCAAAGGCATGCTGATTGCCCAGCAATATACTCACAACGCACAACAGGGACAGCTGGATGACTGATGCACAAATGAATTCCGGGAAAGGTCGTGGCTGGAAAGGTCTGATCCTGCCGGTATGTATAATTGCTGCTGCTGCCTATATGATATTTCTCGGAAACTGGCAGATGCAACGGCTGGCGTGGAAAGAAAGTTTGATTGCCAAGGTTGAACAGAACCTGAGCAAGCCGCCTGTAGCCATCGAAAAAATTCAATCATTGCTCAAGAATGGCGAAAACATCGAGTATGTGCCAGTGCAGGTCGAAGGGCGCTTCAGGCATGACCTTGAGCAGTACTATTTTGCCACCTTCAGGGAGCAGCCGGGCTGGTATGTTTATACGCCGCTGGAACGCGTCGACGGCAGCGTATTGTTTTTGAACCGCGGATTTGTTCCTATAAACATGAAAGACCCGGCTTTGCGAGCCGAGGGGCAGGTTGAAGGTATTGTGAAAATTACCGGGCTGGCGCGTACCGCGCCAAAAGAGCGGCCCAACTCTTTCGTGCCAGACAATAATCTGAAAAAGAATGAGTACTTCTGGAAAAGTCTTGAACAGATGGCCGAAAATACAGGGATACCGGTCGACGGGAAATTATTGCCGTTTTTTGTCGATGCCAATAATGCGCCCAACAAGGGAGGGCTGCCTGTCGGGGGTGTCACCATGATCAAGTTTCCCAACAGCCATTTGCAATATGCACTGACCTGGTATGGACTGGCGGCAACGCTGCTTGTGGTTGGCGGTATTTTCATGTTTAAGAGGCGCAAAGAACAATTGGCGTCCTGAATTTAAACCGGCAGTTTTGATGAAGCCTCAACCAACCATGAAAGTTCAGCTTTGTGGCCCGCGAGGGTTTTGTGCCGGTGTCGACCGGGCAATTCAAATCGTGGTTCTGGCGTTGAAAAAGTATGGCGCGCCAGTCTATGTTCGCCACGAAATCGTCCACAACAGATATGTGGTGGAGGGACTTGAGGCAAAAGGCGCAATATTTGTTGAAGATCTGTCAGAAATTCCGGATACCAGTCAGCCTGTGATCTTTTCCGCCCACGGGGTGCCAAAATCCGTACCGGCAGAAGCGGAGAGCCGCAACCTGATTTATCTGGATGCCACCTGCCCGCTGGTCTCAAAGGTGCACAAGCAGGCGATGCTTCACATCAAGAGAGGCCGCCATGTGCTGCTGGTTGGCCACAAGGGGCACCCGGAAGTTGTCGGCACCATGGGCCAGTTGCCTGATGGAAGCGTGAGCCTGATCGAAACTGAAAAAGATGCGGCCGAATTTGTTGTGCCCGAAGGCGCATCCTTCGGCTTTGTCACCCAAACAACCTTGTCCGTGGATGATACAGCCTCAATCATTGGCCGGTTGCACGAGCGATTTAGCGATCTTGCGGCACCTTCGGCTGAATCGATCTGCTATGCCACCACCAATCGACAGGAAGCGGTAAAGGCTGCGGCCCCGGGATGTGAATTCTTCTTTGTCGTTGGGGCGCCAAATTCATCCAATTCCCGTCGGCTGGTTGAAGTGGCAAAACGGGCCGGTGCCAAACAGGCGATGCTGGTTCAAAATGCCGACGACATTCCCTGGGACAAACTTGCAGAATGCCGGTTGATAGGGATATCTGCCGGTGCATCGGCTCCGGAGGTATTGATTGCAACCATACTCGATGAATTCAAGGCAAGGTTTGCGGCCTCAATCGAATTGGCAGAAACCACAATTGAAAATGAAGAGTTTCTGGTGATGCGCGAGTTGCGCGAAACTCCGCTCGAAGACACAGATATGGCCTTTGTAAATGGGGTGAACTGACCGTGGCGGTTTATACTTCCATCACCGACGAACAGCTGACCGGATTCCTTGCCGATTACAATATCGGGCAATTATTGTCGTATAAGGGGATCGCCGAGGGCGTTGAGAACAGCAATTTTCTTGTCCATACGGACGCCGGTTATTTCATTTTGACTCTCTACGAAAAACGGGTAAATGCCGATGATCTGCCCTATTTTATCGGGCTGATGGATCACCTGTACCGTCATGGCATCAATTGCCCAAAACCGGTGCGCAACAAGGCTGGCGAGGCACTTGGCCAATTGGCCGGGCGCCCTGCGGCCATGGTTACATTCCTGGATGGCCTGTCGGTCAGCAACCCGTCGGCTGGCCAATGTGAAGAATTGGGTAAAGCCATGGCCCGTATGCATCTGGCCGGGCAGGATTTTACAGGTTACCGGAAAAATGCGCTTTCAATTGATGATTGGCGACCGCTGTTTCACCAGTCGGGCAACAGGGTTGATACGATTGAAGACGGGCTGGGCGCGTTGATTGATTGTGAGCTGGATTACCTGGAGGCGCATTGGCCAAAGGGCTTGCCAGAAGGCATCATTCACGCGGATCTCTTTCCCGATAACGTGTTTTTCCTGAAGGAAAAACTGTCGGGTTTCATTGATTTTTATTTTTCCTGCAACGATATTCTGGCCTATGACGCAGCGATTTGCATCAACGCCTGGTGTTTTGATGAAGGGGGCCAGTTCAGTTCAACAAAAGCCGAGAAATTCTTGTCCGGTTATCAAAGCATTCGAAAGTTTAGTGATGAAGAAAAGAAAGCACTTCCGGTTTTAATACGAGGATCGGCAATAAGATTTTTGCTAACAAGGATGTATGATTGGCTTAATGTGCCTGATAATGCAATTGTTATCCCCAAAAGCCCGATTGAATACATAATCAAGGTAAAATTTCACCAAACAATAACAAATTTCCGGATTTATGGGCTGTGATAATTCGAAAAAGTTATTGCGGAGAGAAAATATGGAAATGAAAGCTGTGGAAATCTGGACAGATGGCGCCTGTTCTCCAAACCCGGGTCCCGGCGGCTGGGGTGTTGTCTTGAGGTTTGGTGATCATTACAAAGAGCTTTGCGGCGGTGAAAAAGACACCACAAACAATCGCATGGAACTGAAAGCCGCCATTGAGGCGCTCAAGGCCCTGAAATATCCATGTACCGTCGATATTTATACGGACTCACAATATGTTCGCGGTGGCATTCTTGGCTGGATCGAAAGCTGGAAGAAAAACAACTGGCGAACATCTGCCAAAAAACCGGTAAAAAATGAAGACCTGTGGCGCGAGCTTGATATTGCCATCCAGCGCCATGACGTTGCCTGGTACTGGGTCAAGGGTCATGCGGGCGACGAAAACAATGAACGTGCCGATGAACTGGCACGCAAGGGTATGGAGCCTTATAAAAAAGCCAAGGCAGATCCCGAAGAGTTTAATCCGCACGAATATATGGTGTGATTAATCGGGTTTGAGCATGTCCCGTCGCGGCAAAATGCGGACCGTTTTACAATTGTGACAGCATCCGCGCTGCGGCGGAAACATCGGCGATACCGGGCTTTTCTTCAATGTTAAGCTGTTGCACTTCGCCGTCCTTGATCAGCATGGAATATCGTCTGGAACGCACGCCCATGCCACCCACAGACAGGTCCACTTCGAGACCGATTGCCCGGGTAAAATCGCCATTGCCATCGGCGAGATAAGTCAGTTTTCCCTCTCCACCGGTAGCCTTGGCCCAATGGCCCATCACATGCACATCGTTGACAGAAACGATGCAAACCTCATCTACACCTTTGTCATTCAACGCATCGAGGTTTTCCAGATAGCCCGGAAGATGATGGTTGTGACAGGTTGGGGTAAAGGCGCCGGGCACCGCCACAAGCACCACACACCGGCCTTCAAGCAATTGCGATGTGGTAATTGTTGATTTTCCCTCTGGGGTCATTACCTGAAATGTGGCGTCGGGAATTTTATCGCCAATTTTGATGGCCATTAGCAGTCTCTTTTGTGTTGATATTATTGCAACAGATGTGAATCGGAACCTATTGAACCGGTAATAGTTCTTGCTCTATTCCGCGGCCATCTGCAACCAGTGTAAAGCGTAATTTTGTCTCGGTCAGCACCGCATCGTCGGGAATATCGGTAACATCCAGCAAAAACTGCGCTTTGTTGCCTTCGCGACTGGTCAGTTTGGCAGGTAGCAGATACCAGCCGGCCGGGCCTTCCACATGCAAATCGACAACGCTGGCATTTTCATCAACGATACTTTCAATCGCCAGCATGTTTGGCTGATTTTCCTGAAACTTTGCTTCCACCACCCTGAAATCTTGTTTGGGCATGGTGGGAAGCGACCAGGACGCTTCATTGAGAGTACGCGTGACCTCAAATGACGGGCTGGAAATGCCGGGTTCTGTCACTGAAATATTGGCCTGAACTGGAATGCAGACCACGCCGCACACGCCGATAATGAGGTTCATATTCAGCACAGTTGGCACGTCTGTCGAGGTGGTTTTGATTTCTACTGGAAAAACCACCCGGTCCTTGTAGCCGACGGTCTTGCCGCCAATGCCGGTGAAATAGGTCGGCACCGGGTATTTTACAGTCACACTTGATACATTGCTGGACATGGAAAAATCGAACTGTGGCGGAATGCCGGATTCACCGGGCGAACGCCAATAGGTTTTCCAGCCTTTTTTCAACAACACCTCAAGCGCTGCATCAATTTTTTGCTCATCGGGTCTTGCAGCGGTAATCAACCGCATTTTGCCCCCGGTTGTGGTAAACCATTCGCTGGTAGCAGCATGTCCAGGCTGTTGTCCAAAAATGGCAACCAACAGCACCAATCCAAATATCGTTTTCATCATCATGCGAAATAGTTAGCCAAATTCGGAATTGAAAACAAAGAAAAGATGATCATCAATGGTCATTTTGCTGTGATTAATTGTTATTTTGATGTCCGTGTTATTGAAACAACAGCCACCACAGCGGTTCACATATCACGGGATAGAAGCTAAGCTGCATGCAGGTATAAATCCAGGACAGGTAATTTGGACAACAAACTCGATCTTCAAGGCCATTTTCTGATTGCCATGCCTGGCATGAACGATCCGCGTTTTGACCGCAGTGTCATCTATATGTGTTCCCATTCCGGTGCTGGGGCGATGGGACTGATTATCAACAAGCCGCATGATGACATTTCGCTGGAAGAAATTATCGAACAATTAATTGATCAGGATGGTTCGATTGATCAGCTGAATGCTTCGGTAAATCGTAATGATCTGATTTTTCACGGTGGACCGGTGGAACAGGGCCGGGGCTTTGTTCTGCATTCGGCAGAATACGAGCTGGAATCGACGCAAAAAGTGGCCGAAGGCGTTTCACTCACCGCCTCAATCGATATCCTTCGCGATATCGCCCGCGGCAACGGCCCGCAAAATGCCCTTTTGACGCTTGGCTATGCCGGTTGGAGCGCAGGTCAGCTTGAAGCAGAAATGGCCCAAAATGGCTGGCTCAGTTGCAAGGCCACCACCGATATTCTGTTTGATGAAAATTTTGAGAAAAAATACGACCGGGCACTGGCCTTGATGGGCATTGATTCAACCCTGCTTTCAGCGGAAGCAGGCCACGCCTGAATAGTGTCAGGGCCATCCCATGTAAATGATGAGCGACCCTAACCGCGGCTGGTTGCCGGGTGATCCTGCAGAAGCGCCTGATAGGCCATGCCGTCTTGCATCGGCTTGCCAAAAATATACCCTTGTGCATATTCGCAGCCTAACTGGTAAAGATCGAGCAGGTCGGCTTCTGTTTCAGCCCCTTCGGCCACAACCTCCATGCCAAGATCATGGGCCATGCCGACAATGGAGCGCAGGATCACCGGACGCCCGGCATGGCTCGAAGGTTGCACAAAAGATTTGTCGATCTTGATCGTGTCAAACGGAAACCGCATCAGATATGACAAGGACGAATATCCGGTGCCAAAATCATCAAGCGACAACCCGGCGCCTACGGCCTTGAGCCGCCGCAAAACCAGGGTCATCTGTTCCGGGTTTTCCATAACCATGGATTCGGTCAGTTCCAGTTTCAAAGTACCGGGCATCAATTGTGATTTGCTGATCACGTTTTTTACATCGTTGATCAAATCGTGGCGCAGCAGTTGCAGGCTGGAAATGTTGATGCTGATAAAAATTGGCACATCACCCAGTTTTTGCTGCCAGTTGGCCAGCGTTGCTGCGGCCCGTTCCAGAACATGAAGTCCCAGCGGAATTATCAGGCCGGTTTTCTCAGCGATCGGAATGAATTCAATTGGCGGAATGGTGCCGTGTTTTTGGTGTTCCCACCGCATCAATGCTTCAAATCCGGCAATTGTCTTGGTTTCAAGATCCATGATCGGTTGATAGACCACATCGATTTCACCACGCTCAAGCGCTTTTCGAAGATCAGCTTCAAGATGCACCATGCCGCTGTGGTCGGCGCGGAACGCCGGTCGAAACGGCTCGATGCGGTCGCCGCCAAAGCGCTTGGCCTGGAACATGGCGATTTCGGCATCTTTCAACATTTCAGTGGTGCTGGTCTGTTCTGCCGACCAGCTGACCAGACCAATGGATGCGGTGAGCAGAATTTCCTGGTCGGAAAACGTGATCGGATTTTTCAATGCCTGTTTGCAGGCATCGGCGTAAATGGCAATTTCGTCCGGTTCGGTCTCCGATACCAGCAAAAGCGCAAACTGGTCAGCCCCCAGCCGGGTGAGGCTGTCCATCGGCTTGAGCAGCCGGGTCAACCGGCGGGAAATGGTCAGCAGAATTGAATCTCCAACCGAGAGTCCAAGGCTGCCGTTGATACTGGAGAACCGGTCAATATCGATAATCATGACTGTCGGACGAATGGCATCACCGGATGCTGCAAGCTGCATCATGGTATCCAGCCGGTCGACAAACAACTCGCGGTTGGGCAACCCGGTCAGATTATCGCGCACTGCATCGTGTAAAAGCCGTTCGCTGGCATTTTTGGTTTCTGTTACATCGGACACAGTGCCCACACAGCGCAGAACCTCGCCGTCAGAGCCGAGGACCGGGCGTGCGCGCAGGGCAAACCAGTGATAGTGATTGTCGGATCCATGCAGGCGAAAATCCTGGGAAATTTTGCCGCGGCGGTGTTCCAGCACCACATCAAGCGTGGTTTTGAAACGGTCGCGGTCTTCCGGATGCAGCAGCGACAGCCAGTTGCGCGCCGGGCCGTTCAATTCGCTTTCTGCAACTCCCAGCACGGTTGCTGCCTGAGAACCGGTAAAAATGTGATCACGCTCAACATTCCAGTCCCAGACAATGTCGCCGGAACCGGTTAATGCCAGCGCCTGCCGTTCCACATCGCTGACCAGACCCTGTGCCAGCGCACCACCGGCAAAGGCGTGTTGAATAATGGTGAAGGACAACAGCAGTACAATTAAAACCAGACCGCCGCCAAGGGCCGGCTGGATGATGTCATTGGACAATTGGCCCGAAACCGTAAGCCATGCGCCAAACACCCAGATCATGATCAAAATCCATGTCGGGATCAGCAAGATTGCCCGGTCAAACCGCTTGAATGCCAAAAAGAGGATCAGCAGCATGCCAAATATGGCGGTCAGTGAGAACGAAATTCGGGCAATGCCAGCGGCAATCGGCGGGTCGACAATGGCAACACCAAACAGGATCACCAGTCCCAGGAGCCAGGCAATTGCCACATAACTGTAGCGCGCATGCCAGCGATTAAGATGAAGGTAGGCATATAAGAAGACCACCAGACTGGCCGCAAGGAACACCTCGGCCCCGGCGCGCCATGCCTGTCCGTCTCCAGGTGTGAGTGAAATAACCAGATTGAGAAATCCGAAATCGACACTGATATAAGCCAGGACCGCCCATGCAAGTGCAGCGGTTGCCGGGAACATTGAAGATCCCTTGACCACAAATAAAATGGTCAAGAACATCGCCAGCAGGCCGGAAATACCAAGAACAATTCCCCGGTAAAGGGTGTAGCTGTTTTCGGTATCTTTATAGGCGTTTGGTTCCCACAGGGTAAGTTGCGGCAGGCCGGCTGAATTCAGTTCGGCAACAAATGTGATGATCGCGCCCGGATCAAGGGTCAGGCGGAATACATCCGAATCATTGCTGGTTTCCCGGTCGAGCGAAAACCCGTCGCTTGGGGTAATCGAGGTAATGCGGACAGACCCCAGGTCCGGCCACAAAAATCCGGAATTGGAGAGCCTGAAATGGCGGGCGACAATCAACCGGTCCATTTGCTCATCGGTGGTATTGGCAAGCGAAAATACTGCCCAGCTCTGATTGGGTTTGTCGCCCTTGGCGCGCACCTCAATGCGGCGCACAATGCCATCAACACCGGGAGCGGTAGAGACCTGCAAACGGGCACCGACATTGGGATAAAAATCAAGCGCCGGGGTCAGGTCAATGGCAACTGAATCCCGCGTAATTTCAATTGGTTCAAGCGCCTGCGCGGTCAATGTGGCAATCACGACCGCAATCACCGCGATCAGCGTTTGTGAGAGAAATTTAATCAGGCGCAAAATGCATACTTCCCGGTTGCGAAAAGGCTAACCTTGTCATTATTCGTTGTGCGGCCCTAACACAAGGTTGTTGATCAGGGTCGATGGTTCATTGAGTATATTTAGGGCAAAAATGCGCCTCAAATGAATGTTACAGGGATTGTGACCAGACCTATTGTCGCGGATCGTCAGAAAGTATCGCGTATAATCTGTGATCTTGCCACTGACCATTGATTTTCAGATATTTTCGAACGTTGCCCTCAAACCTAAAGCCGCATTTTTCAAGCAGCGAAACAGATCGAAGATTGTTTTTGATCGCCGCCGCTTCCAGCCGATGCAGTTTCAGTTCGTCAAACACATAAGGGATGATCCGCCGCACCGCCTTTTGCATTATGCCCTGACCGGCAAATTCCTCGCCCATCCAGTAACCAAGGGTGCATGACTGGCTGACCCCGCGCCGGATATTGGCAATTGTCAGTCCGCCAACAAGTATTTTACCACTTTGGGTAAACAGGAAAAAGCTGATGGCCTTGCCGCTTTTTAATTCGGACTGATAGCGTTTCAACCGGCTTCGAAAAGAACTGCGTTTGTGTTCGCCCGCATCCCAGGTCGGTTCCCACGGTTGCAAAAATTTCCGGCTCGCCGTGCGCAGTGCCAACCATTGCTCAAAATCTTCCATCCGCGGCATGCGCAGCAGTACCCCGTCTGCATGCAGTATGCCGGGGTCTTCGTGGAGCGATTTGAATTTGAGCAGTTTCATTGGTCTATTGCGCAGCAATCCGGGAGGTTATATTGAGCCGCTCGCCGATTTCGCGTTGGCTCATCAGATTATCAATCGGGCCAATGGCGGCAAGGGTTGGAACAGATTCGCTAAACAGTCTCCTGGCCAGATCGGCCAGCCGGTCCGGGGTGATGGCTGCAAGCCGGTCCAGCAATTCTTCATTCGGGATAGGCTTGCCAAACAACAAGACCTGACGGGCAATCTGGCCAGCCCGCGCTGCCGGGCTTTCAAGGCTCATCAGCAATCCGGCGCTGATTTGGGCGCGGGCGCGGTCTACTTCTTTTTGTTCAATGTGCTCGCCCACATGTTGCAATTCGTCTAGTATCACCGGCATCAATTCGCCGATATCGCCTTCGCCGGTGGCCGCATGCAGTCCAAATACGCCGGTGTCGGAAAAGCCCCAGTGAAAGGCATGGATCGAATAACAAAGGCCGCGTTTTTCACGGACCTCCTGAAACAGCCGCGATGACATGCCGCCGCCCAGCAATGTCGCCAGAAATTGCGAGGCATAATAATCGCGCACGTGGTAGGCGCGGCCCTCAAATCCGATGAGAATTTGCGCTTCCATCTGTTCGCGTTTGGCAAGGTGTTCACCACCGGTATAAATTCCCGCAACCGGCTCTGTGGTTTTATCATTGCTGAAGGCAGAAAACCGGTCTTCGCAAAGCTTGACGATTTCGTCGTGATCCACATTGCCGGCGGCTGAAAACACCATGTTCGGTGCCAGGTAGTGTTTGGCAAGATAGTTGCTCAAATCATCTGCAGTAAACCCGGTGACTGTTTCGCTGGTGCCAAGAATTGGCCGCCCGATCGGTTGGCCGGAAAACACCGTTTCCTGAAAATTGTCAAATACCAGATCTTCCGGAGAATCTGTTGCCGCGCCGATTTCCTGCAGGATGACATGCTGTTCGCGCTTGAGTTCTTCAGTGTCAAATACCGAATTTGTCAGAATATCGGAAAGAATATCGATCGCCAGCGGCACATCGTTTTTTAGTACCCGGGCATAAAACGCGGTGGTTTCAACACTGGTAGCTGCATTGACATCGCCGCCGGTACTTTCGATTTCTTCGGCAATCTGCCGTGCTGTGCGGGTGGTAGTACCCTTGAAAGCCATGTGCTCAAGGAAATGGGCAATGCCATGTTCATGGGCAGTTTCATCTCTGGCGCCGGCCTTGACCCAGACGCCGAGAGCAGCACTTTCAAGATGTGGCATGGTTTCCGTCACAACGGTCATGCCGTTGGACAGTACTGATACTTGTACAGGCATTTAAATTCAAACCTCCGCCGGTCGAGTTGCCCTTGCGAGCTCGCTCCCGGCTAATTTACGACCCTTGACCGGGTCTCCACATGTTTTTCAATGGCTTCCAGATCATTGTCAATGATTTTGAAATGTTCGTGGCATTGCATCATTGCCTTTTGCCATTCGGGCAAGGTCGGTGTGATACCGGTGGCTTTTTCGATTGCTGCGGGGAATTTTGCCGGATGCGCGGTTGAAAGCGTGATCATCGGGGCATCCGGGCGCTGGAACTTGCGCGCCACTCCAAGTGCAATTGCCGTATGTGGATCGAGCAAATAACCGCTTTCCCGCAGGGTTGATTGGATCAGCGCGGAACATTCCTCTTCGCTAGACCGTCCGGCATCAAATTCAGCGCGGATTGTATTGATGGTATCATCGACTATGGTGAACGAACCGGACTGGGCAAGCCCGTCCATATAGCGTTTGACCTGTTGTTCATCGCGCCCCGACGCCTCAAACAACAAACGCTCAAAGTTTGATGAAACCTGAATGTCCATGCTTGGCGATGTGGTCGCACTAACCCCGGTAACTTCGTAACGCCCGGTTTCAAGCGTTCTGGCAAGAATGTCGTTTTTATTGGTGGCAATCACCAGATCGTTGACCGGCAGGCCCATTTTTTTTGCCACATATCCGGCAAACACATCGCCAAAATTGCCGGTTGGCACGGTGAATGAAACTTTTCTGGATGGTGCGCCAAGGGCGGTTGCGGCAACAAAATAATAAACCACCTGGGCCATGATACGGCCCCAGTTGATCGAATTAACACCGGAAAGTTTGACCCTGTCGCGAAAACTCCGGTCCTTGAACATGGCTTTCAGCAAAGCCTGACAATCGTCAAAGTTACCCCGCACCGCCAGCGCGTGAACATTGGCCTCATCCACCGTGGTCATCTGCCGTTGTTGAACCGGAGAAACCTTGCCTTCCGGAAACAGGATAAAAACATCGACATTGTCGCGACCGCGAAACGCCTCGATTGCCGCCCCGCCGGTATCGCCCGATGTGGCACCAACAATGGTCGCCCGCTCACCGCGGCATTGCAGTACGTGGTCCATCATTCGCGCCAGCAATTGCATGGCGACATCTTTGAACGCCATGGTCGGGCCGTGATAAAGTTCCAGTATCCATTCATTGCTGCCGGTTTGCACCAGCGGGGTAACTGCCGGATGATGAAAGCTGGTATAGGCCTCATCAACCATCGAATGAAAATCAGCATCGGCAATTTCGCCGCCCACAAAGGGTGCCAGAACCGCCTTGGCAATTTCTGTATAGGGTTTGCCGGCAAAGCTCGCGATTTCATCATCGCTTAACTGCGGCCAGGTTTCCGGCACATAAAGGCCGCCATCGCTGGCAAGACCTGCCAGCATTGTATCGCAAAAACCAAGTATCGGCGCATCGCCACGGGTGCTGACAAATTTCATTGCTGTTCTCGGTGCGGAATTGGGTTGCTGCAAAGTTGCGGCATCCTCTAACCCTAATACCGGCAGGGAGCAAGCTTGGCCTCGATATCTCCCAAAAACTTGTTGCGCAGCAATCTCGCAATCGGCTAGTTGTTGGGCTATAGAGACTAATCGAGCAGCAACAATGTGAGTAATAAAGTGACCGGAAATCCAAACCCTGTATCTTTACGTAACAGTGCAATCCTGTTGTTGGCGGTTCTGGCCGGTTGCAATACCACCGGCGACAGCGGTGTTTTGCAAAGTGCTACAAAGCCGGCTGACAATATAAACCCGGAAAACCCGACCCAGAGCACCAGGCAGCTCAATACAAGAACCGATTTAACCGACTATTGCCCGAAAATCAGCTTGCAGGAAGGCACCGCGATTTACCGGGTGTATGAGCCAAGGGCGAAAGAGAAAAATGCCGACACGCTGAGATATCAGGCGACCATATCGCGTTTTTCCCGCAATTGTTCGTACGAGCAGGGAAAATTGCGCATGAGTATTGGCGTTGCCGGGCGATTGATTTCCGGCCCGTCGGGAGCAACCGGGACATTCAAATTGCCCCTGCGCATTGCGATAAAATCCGGCGAGGAAATGGTGTTCAACAAATTGTACAAACCTGATGCGACCATTGCTGCCGGTAAGGCCAATGGCAACTTCTCGTTTGTCGATAACGAAGTATGGTTGCCGGCACCAACCGCCCGAAGCCTTCGGGTACGGGTCGGATTTGACGACACCGCGAAATAAACACCTGTTCCGGTGTCGGTTTTAACCCGGCAGTCCGTCCCAGACAGAAAACGCCTCGACCACCTGCACCAGTTCACCAAGATGGCGAATGATGGTTTCCGCACCCGCATCCATCAGCTGGTCGCTGTGCCCCATATAGGTGTGGCTGGCACCGGTAAAGCCGACAACCCGCATTCCGGCTGCAACCCCGCCCTCGACCCCGTGGGCACTGTCTTCAATCACCACGCATTGATTGGCATCCACGCCAAATTCACGCGCCGCATGCAGATAAACATCCGGTGCCGGTTTGTCTTTCACATCGACCAGTGAGCTCGCGGAGAATATATAGGGCCGAAACCGGTCCCATAGATCGGTTTTTGTCAGCGACATTTTAAGCCGCCCGTCGCTGGAATTTGAACAAATGCAGCGCGGTTGATCAAGCTGGTCGAGAACCCTCTGGACACCGGTAACGGGTTTGAGGTCGCGCCACAGGCGGCTGTCAATTTCATCGCTGATTTTGGCATCAAGATCATCGGGGAAATAGCGCCCGGTTTCCTGCTCGATAATCTTGATTGTCCGGGCCGTGTTCAACCCGGTAAATCGAAGGATATGTTCCTTGACATCATTTTCGTAACCGTGTTCGCGCAGCAGGTCGACTTCCGCCTGGGCAGCGATGGTTTCGGAATCGATCAGAACTCCGTCGCAGTCAAAAATTATCAGTTTGGGTTCAGCCATGGAGTTCTCGCAGCGTTGAATGAATATCCGCATATATGGATTTTGCCTGGCGGATACAATTGGATATTAGGGTCGGGACCTTAAACAATTGTTCACCCTGTTCGGTAACCATAAGGCTTGAGAAAAGTTTTGCGTACTCAACTGGTGTCTTATGCGTTTATTGAATCTGGCCGAATTGTCTTCGGCGACAGAAAATCCATCCCGAAAATCATATCCCCATTGGATGAATTCGATCATCAAGGGTGATTGTGTGGCAGCGCTTGAGGCCTTGCCAAAAAACTCGGTCGATGTGGTTTTTGCCGATCCTCCCTATAACCTGCAGCTTGAAGGCGATCTGCACCGCCCCGACCAGTCAAAGGTCGATGCCTGCGACGATCACTGGGATCAATTCGACACCTTCCGCGCCTATGATGATTTTACCCGTGCCTGGCTTCTGGCCGTGCGCCGGGTGCTCAAACCCGATGGCACGATCTGGGTTATCGGTTCGTACCACAATATTTTCCGGGTTGGCACATTGTTGCAGGACCACGGTTTCTGGATTCTCAACGATGTGATCTGGCGCAAAAGCAACCCGATGCCGAATTTTCGCGGGCGGCGATTTACGAACGCTCATGAGACCATGATCTGGGCTTCGCGTGATCAAAACGCCAAAAAATACACATTTAATTATGACGCGATGAAAATGGCCAATGATGATGTGCAAATGCGCTCCGACTGGCTGTTTCCGATCTGCAATGGTGGTGAGCGGCTGAAAGATGACGGGGGCGCAAAAGTGCACCCGACGCAAAAACCCGAAGCCCTGTTGCAGCGGGTTTTGCTGTCATCAAGCAAGCCGGGAGATGTGGTGCTGGACCCATTTTTTGGCACCGGCACAACCGGCGCTGTGGCCAAACGGCTGGGCCGGAATTTTGTCGGTATCGAACGCGAACAGGACTATATTGACGCTGCCCATGCGCGCATCATGGCAGTTGAACCGCTGGCCGATAATGTGGTTGCGATGACGGAAGGAAAACGCGCCGCGCCCCGGGTGCCTTTTGCCTCACTGATTGAAGCCGGCATGATCAAACCGGGCGCCACGCTGGTTGATTCAAAAAAACGCTGGAAAGCGATTGTGCGCATTGATGGTTCGCTTGAATGTGACGGCGAAAGCGCATCCATCCACCGCATGGGCGCAAAACTACAGGGACAAGATGCCTGTAACGGCTGGACCTTCTGGTATCTGCAATTCGACAAAAAACTCACCTGCATCGATGATCTGCGGGCGGAATACCGCAAGGTGAATAGAGTGGAATAAGGACAGGGCCCACTATTTCGACGAATGACGGTTTTTGGAGTTCTAAGAAATGCGATCCAGGGCCACTTTCGAAATAGAATTATAGGGAAACTGGACATCACAATTATACAATGCAGTTCAAATCGAGACATTTTGCCGATGTTTCAAAAGCGCTAAGGGCGGATTTTCGAGGAAAGCTTCTAGAGCCTCTAGACCAGCGACCAGATCGCAACTGCCGAAGCAATAACCAGTAATATGACACCGAAAGAGAGAACGAATTTGCTAATGTCGGCCAGGTGTTCACTTACTTGCGTGGCAGTACCGGCATGGACCGGTAGACCACTCGGGCGATTTTTTGATGGATACAAGGCACCATTGCGCCAGTAGCCGAAAACACAGACCTGATCACCGGTGCATAGCATGCTGGACTTTGTCTCGAACTGACTGGCCGACGACTTGTCCTTGTATCGCAGGCTGGTCTCAACCCTTTCGCCGACACCTGAAAGGGCGATTTCACGCGCTAAACTCGGTGGCATCCAGTATGGACATTGGGTTGCCGCTGCACTGGCGTTGTCTACCACGTCATCCGGCACGGATTTTTCATGGTATTGGGTCAAGTCAGGAAAGCCTGCAAGCGGAACCATGTGGTTTTCGGTCTTGATGCCGGTTGGCTGGAGGTAGAAACCATCAAATAGTGTCTTGAGGATGCCCTTTCCATCGCTGGTTGGTACCAGGCCGCTTACCGTAAACCAGTAGG
>JALTNS010000396.1:32333-37802 GCA_027000565.1 Rhizobiaceae bacterium
ACCAGTAGGCGAGGATATCGCTGTCACTTTGTTCCAGCGGCTGTGCACGGCCACATACGGCCACCCACTTGCCGGATTGCAGTGGGTCAACGTTGCGAATGGCCTGATAATCGGCTTTTTCATGGCGACTTTGAAGGACCAGCCAAATACCTGCGAAAACCAGAACAGGCACAAGCCACACCGCCTCGCCGACCGGGCCCAGCCACAGAAAAACTACCGAAATGAGGAGGGTTGAACCCAACCAAAGTAGGTTTTGCGCAACGATCAAGCGGATGGCGCTCTGCAGCGAGAGGTTGGTGGCAACCTCATGGTCAGTCATGTCACTCGCCCTCCTGCAGTCCTTGCTTGCTGAATGAACTTTAGACGAAGCCATTACGCCTACTCCGCAGATTCCTACTATATGAAATTCTGAGCACAACGACAACTATCAGTCTGTCGAGCCAGCTATTCTGCTGTTTTTCTCACATTTCGTGCATATTTCCCTCCTCCAACGCCTTCTCAATCACCTTCCGAAACACCGTCGGCAGGGCTTCATTTTCAACATCCCTTGACCACCAGCCATTGGTTTGCGACCGCGCGACCATGTCCGCCCGGAACACATGCAAAGTCAGGTGAAAATGCGTGAATGTGTGGCGGATGGTGCCGCATTCGCGCCAGTCAGCCACAAAATCAGCCACAAAAGGTGCGGCCCTCACGCCGGTTTCGCCATCCAGCCTTGCCGTCCAGCCGGTGGTCGGCACTTGGCTCATACCCGCCAGTAATCCCTTTTTCGCCCTTTTTTCCAACAGGATTGCGCCGTCATCGGCAATTGCCACAAAAGCCGCACCAACCCGCTCGGGTTTCACTTTTTTTGGCAGTTTTTTAGGCCAGTTTGAAGGCTCACCGGTATCCGCCGCCTTGCACCAATTGCGCAGCGGGCAAATGTGGCAATCAGGATTGCGCGGGGTGCAGATTGTTGCACCAATATCCATCATCGCCTGAACAAAATCACCGGGTTGGCGGGATGGCACCAGCCCTTTCATTATATCGCGAATGAGCGGTTTTGATTTTGGCAGCGGTATATCGATGCAATCAAGCCGCGAGATTATCCGTTCGATATTACCGTCCACCACTGGCACGGTCTGGCGAAATGCGATTGCAGCAATGGCGGCAGCGGTATAATCGCCAATGCCCGGCAGCTGGCGCAATTCCTCCAGGTTTTGCGGAAACCGGCCGCCGTGATCGCGCACCACAATATCGGCGCATTTTTTCAAGTTGCGCGCCCGCGAATAATAACCAAGGCCCGCCCATGCTTTCAGAACTTCATCCTCGTTGGCCTGCGCCATTTTTTCAATATCCGGCCAGATTTTCAGAAATTTTTCAAAATAATCAACAACTGTGACAACGGTGGTCTGTTGCAGCATGACTTCCGACAGCCAGATGTGATAGGGTTCGCCAACCACACCTTTTTGACTTTCAGCCGGAGAAATCCGCCAGGGCAGGGTGCGGGCATTTTGATCATACCAGCCGAGCAGTTCTGTCGACAGGTTTGGGAATCGGGCAGTCTTCATGGGGAACAGATTTGGCGTTCAGCGAAAAAAAGCAAGCAAATAAACGCTTTCACGAACCGCGACAGGTGTCGGAACTGATTTCGCGGATACTCGATCCGGTGATGCAACAGCGCGCCGGCATGACCATGCAACTGGTATTGGCATGGGAGGATATCATCGGCGCGACCCATGCCAAATATACCCGTCCCGAAAAACTGGAATGGCCGCGACAGGCCAGTCAGGACGATGCATTTGAGCCCGCTACATTGCGGATTGCCTGTGAGGGTGCCCGGGCAATTTATGTTCAGCACGAGGCGGGTTTGATCGTCGAGCGGGTCAACGGGTTTTTCGGATTTCACGCGGTTGAGCGCATCAGAATTGTGCAAAAACCCCTGCAAAATCCTCTGCAGAATGCCGAAAAGCCACGCCGATCTGCGCCGAAAACTCTTAATAATGCGCAAAAACAGCGTCTTGACGCGATGTTGCATTCAATCGAAGACGAAAAGCTGCGACAGGCATTGCTGAAAATGGGTGAGGGTGTTTTAGGCGCCGCATCCGACTGAAAATTACCCGTAAAAACCAGACATTGTTTCCAATGATCCCTGCCTTGCGACCAATTGGCCACAATTTGGACTTTGTCCGGTGAGATTTATAGGGCAAATAAAGATTACAATTCTGTAATGTTAGGGATCCAAGATGATAATCAACCGCCGTAAATTTATTAAAAACACCTCCAAAATCGCCGTTGTTGCAGGTGTGCCTGCTCTTTCAACCGTTGCACAATTGTCCCTCAGCAATGCTGCCCGGGCGGAGCAGGTATCCGGTTTGCACGAAAATCTGGCCCTGCCTGACAAATGGCTGGGCAAGGATGACGCGCCGGTAACCATCGTTGAATATGCATCCATGACCTGTCCGCATTGCCGCAGATTCCACGAAGAAACACTGGGCAAACTGAAGGAAAATTACATTGATACCGGCAAGGTCCGCCTGATTTTCCGTGAATTCCCGCTGGATAATCTCGCCGCCGCTGCCGCGATGCTCGCCCGTTGTGCGCCCGGCGACAATTATTTTCCGATGATTGATGTATTGTTCAACCAGCAGGCCAAATGGTCGCGCTCGTCTGACCCGGTGTCGGAATTGTTGAAAATTTCGCGGCTGGCCGGTTTCAGCAAGGAGTCTTTTGAAACCTGCCTGCGTAATCAGGATATGCTCAACAAGGTGATTGCCACCAGAACCCAGGCGGCGGAAAAATTCAACGTCAACGCAACGCCGACGTTTTTCCTCAATGATGTGAAATATTCTGGGGACTTCTCCTATGAAGTCCTGTCAAAAGCCATTGATGCGCTTCTTTAGTGGCGCGCTTTTGTGTTATAACAGCCTGTAAATTGGCAGAAGAGGCGATTCCGCCTCTTTTTTCGTCCAGTTTCCTGGCTGATACTGATGCAATTTCAAAAACTGCGCCTTTTGGGCTTCAAGTCCTTTGTAGAGCCGACCGAACTCATTATTGAGCGCGGGCTGACCGGTGTTGTCGGCCCCAATGGCTGTGGCAAGTCCAATCTGGTCGAGGCCCTGCGCTGGGTAATGGGTGAAAATTCCTATAAAAACATGCGCGCCTCGTCGATGGACGATGTGATATTTTCCGGTTCCGGCGGCAGGCCGTCACGCAATACTGCCGAGGTGACCCTGTTTCTGGATAATCTTGATCGCACTGCACCGGCAGCCTTCAACGATGCCGATGAATTGCAGGTCTCGCGCCGCATCGAACGCGAAGCCGGTTCGGTGTACCGTATTAACGGCAAGGATGTTCGGGCCAAGGATGTACAGCTTTTGTTCGCCGATGCTTCAACCGGTGCGCGTTCGCCGTCGATGATCGGGCAGGGGCGGATCGGTGAACTGATTTCGGCCAAACCCCGCGCCAGGCGCGCCCTGCTTGAAGAGGCTGCCGGAATTTCCGGCCTGCATTCCAGGCGCCATGAGGCTGAATTGCGGCTTCGGGCGGCGGAAAGCAATCTTGAACGCCTTGATGATGTGATTGCCCAGTTGGACAGCCAGCTCGACAGTTTGAAACGTCAGGCAAGGCAGGCCAACCGTTATCGCGCGGTTTCCGGCGATATTCGTAAAACCGAAGCGATGCTGTTCTATCTGCGCTGGAAAGCGGCCAGCGAGGCCACAAAACAGGCCGAAGCGCAACTGGCAGCAACCACACTTGATGTTGGCAAGCGCGCTGAAGAGCAGGCGGAAACCGCCAAGCAACAGGCAATTATTGCCCACCGGTTGCCCGCCCTGCGCGATGGCGAAGCCAAGGCCGCCGCCGCCCTGCAACGGCTGACCCTTGCCCGCAACCAGATTGATCAGGAAGCCCAGCGGATAGCCAGCCGCAAGCAGGAACTGGACCGGCGGCTTGAGCAATTTGGCGAAGATGTTGCCCGCGAACAGCAGATGATCGTCGAAAACAGCGATATTCTTGCCCATCTCGACAAGGAAGAGCAATTGCTGCAAGGCGAGACCGCGCGCAGCGATGAGCGCGAGATTGAGGCGGCAAGCACCCTCGAAAAAACCAGGGCCGTGCTTGAGACCAGTGAAAGCGAATTTGCCGAAATTACCAGCGAGACCGCCAGTGTTTCTGCCGCGCGCAACCAGTTGCAGCGCACCATCAACGACAGTGCCGAGCGACAATCCAGACTGGGTGATCAGATTGCCGGGGTGGCCCGCGATCTTGAGGCCATATCTGCAGAAATTGCACAAACTGCCGGAACCAGCGAAAAGCAGGCACGCATTGAAACACTTGAGGCCGCGGTGACGATTGCTGATGCAAGTGTTGTCGCGGCTGAAAAAGCCGTGGCTTTGTCCCGCAGTAACGAAGAAGGGGCCCGCGCCCCGCGCACGGAAGCCCGCGCAAACCTTGCAGAGATTGAAACCGAGGCGAAAACTCTCTCCGCAATCCTGAACGCCGGTGGCGGCGATCTTTTTCCGGCGATTGTTGAAAAAATCACTGTTACGTCCGGCATGGAAGCAGCCCTTGGCGCAGCTCTGGGGGATGATCTCGATGCATCGATTGATGCCTCGGCCCCGGTCTATTGGGGAAATTCTGAGGCCCATGATCAAGACCCGCCCCTGCCTGCCGGTTGTGAACCGCTTGCCGCCCGGGTGACCGGCCCGGCCCAGCTTACCCGCCGCCTGCAACAGATTGGCATTGTTGAGCAAGAAGAAGGTGGACGCCTGCAGCAATTGTTAAAAACCGGCCAACGGTTGGTATCGGTAGAAGGTGACCTGTGGCGGTGGGACGGCTTTTGCGCCAGCGCCGACGCGCCGACTCCCGCAGCACAAAGACTGGCGCAAAAAAACCGGTTGGCCGAACTTGATCAGGCGGCAATTATTGCCCACGGCAAATTGCGTGATGCGGAGGCCGCGTTTGAAA
The DNA here is from genome assembly GCA_027000565.1 of Rhizobiaceae bacterium. Classification (GTDB taxonomy): domain Bacteria; phylum Pseudomonadota; class Alphaproteobacteria; order Rhizobiales; family Rhizobiaceae; genus SZUA-100. Next base: position 37,281 of record JALTNS010000396.1, read on the forward strand.
CGGCCAAAACCACCCTTGCAAGCGATCTTGAACGCGAACGCAATTGCCGTGAAAATGCTCGCCAGCAACAAAACCTGCTGGGCCAGGCTCGCACCGCGCTGGTGCAGGCAGAACGCGCGGTCAGCGAATTGTCGAACCGACGTTCGGCGCTGGAAGAGGCGCGGGTACGATTAAAGTCCAGCCTTGAGGAAGCTGACCAGGTGCATTCTGAAGCAAGTGCGGCACTGGTTGCCACACCTGATATTTCGGCTCTGGAAGAAAAACTGGCAGGCCTTCGGGGTGATGTGGCAGCCAACCGGGCCACCTATGCCGAAGCCAAGGCGGTCTTTGACGGGCTTGCACGTGAAAAACAAATGCGCAGCCAACGGCTGGATGCGATAGATCGCGAGCGCCGGTCGTGGGTTGAACGGGCGTCAAACGCTGAAAAACAAATTGCTATTCTGCGTGAGCGGCAGGGCGAAGCAGAGCGTGAACGCAAGGAACTGGACATCGCTCCAGGCGAGCTTGATGAGAAACGCCGGG
>JALTNS010000397.1 GCA_027000565.1 Rhizobiaceae bacterium
AAGTATCCTGATTGGGCCGCGTTTTGTGAGCACGGTATTGCACCAAAACTGCAAAACCTCAGGCTTGTTGCCCGCGCCATCACTCCGCCGGGCCGTCCACGGCGGTTTGATACCTGGTTTTTTGCCGCTTTCACTTCGGAGATTGGTGCAAGACTGGAAGAAGGCACCGGCCCGTCCGGCGAACTTGAAGACCTGCATTGGCTGAATTTTGATGCTGCTCGTAAACTGGAATTGCCCAATATTACCAACACCATTATCGGCGAACTGGAAAAACGCCTTGCCGTCGATCCGCAATTGCAACCAACCACCGATGTTCCATTTTATTATCTGCGCGGCAACGCTTTTCAGCGTGATCTTATTTGAAATTATCGAATCCGGATTGACCGCATGCCCGACAAAAAGAATTGCTTGACTTTCTGACTGTGGAGATTAGGTTCGCGACGAGATTCAGGCCCTTGGCACTGTCAGCAGTTGCGCTTGGCCAATTCCATGAAATTATCAAGAAAGCACATCCCATGGCGAAGGCAACCACAATTAAAGTGAAACTGTTGAGCACCGCTGATACCGGCTTCTATTATGTAGCCAAGAAAAACAGCCGCACGATGACCGAAAAAATGTCCATGCGCAAATATGACCCCGTGGTCAAAAAGCATGTTCAGTTCAAGGAAGCCAAAATCAAATAGTTCCGTAAAATTTAATTGGTAATGCAAGCGCCGCCTTTTCGGGCGGCGTTTTTGTTTGTGCAATTGAGAAATAGCTGTGGTCGGTCGGCGTGACCAAGTAACGAGGAGGCACTCACGCCAACACCAACCGACCGCCCTGCGTATTCAGGAAATGCGGCGGACCTGAACGACCGCAGGGTATCAGATGGATGGTTTGTTTGCGGCCACTGACCACTTGCAAACATCATCTGCCTCTACATGTGCGAGATCACAAAGAAATGCAATTGGAACCGGGGTTTGAGGCCATTGTTTCGGGTAAATTAGTAAACTGTTAACCTAAACAAACAAGCTTAATATCTTGGGACATCCATGCGATTTGCACAAGATTCCTAGATTTAATTTGGTGCACTTCCCAAAATTGAGTATCAGCTACGCAGCGTCGGATACAACCTGATTTCTGCCGTTTCGCTTGGCCAGATACAGCGCTTCGTCAGCCCGTTTCAGCAAGGCAGCGCTGGTATCGTTAGCACCTTCAATGCACGAAGCGCCAACACTGACAGTGATGTTTATCTGTTTTGTGCCGCCATGAATAACAAACGGGTGGGCAGCAATTTCACGACGCATGCGTTCAGCAACAATGCAGGCAAGCTGAATATCCGTATCCGGCATCAACAATACAAATTCTTCGCCCCCATATCGGCATGCCATATCAAGATTTCGGACAATCTTGCTGATTCTCCCTGCAAATTCGCGCAACACATCATCGCCCGCATCGTGGCCATGAGTGTCGTTGACCTGTTTGAAGTGATCGATATCAACAATCAACAAAGATAACGGACGGTTGCCCTCGCGAGCCTTCTCAAAGGCCGAACTTAAATGCCCGTCGAAATACCGACGGTTGTTCAATCCGGTCAACCCGTCCTTGATCGCCATTTCCATGGTCTGCTGCACGCTGTCGCGCAAACTGTCATTGTAACGACTTCTTTTGATTTGTGAACGAACCCGCGCGACCAGCTCGTTCTGGTCGACCGGGCGCACCACATAGTCATTAACCCCCATATCGATGGCCCTGATCAACATGGCGTCTTCGTCCGGATTGGCCAGAAGCAGAATTGGCAACATGCGGGTACGATTGAGCGAACGCAATTGAGAACACAATCGCAACGCATCAAAACCTTCAAGAGATGTGGAAATGACCACCACTTCGAATTCGTCTTCAGCTGCAGCAAACAGTGCTTCCTGCGGGTCAGTAATAACGCTCACATCATGTTCACGCGACAGGGTTTGAACTACTCGTTCATAGGAGCTGACACGATCATCAACCACCAGCACCTTGCCACGGCTCGATGATTTTGTGGTCAGATTATCCAGCAGCAATTGATCCAGGCCGTTTTCCTTGCCGGATTCAGCCCGAAGTCGCAATTCATCGGTGACCATTTTCAAACGAACCAGGCTTTTTACCCGGGTCAACATCGCCAGATCATTAACCGGCTTTGTTAGAAAATCGTCGGCACCTGCCTCAAGTCCGGCCACTCTGTCTGAAGGCTGGTCGAGAGCCGTTACCATAATCACCGGGATATGCATGGTTGCCGGGTCTGCCTTGAGTTTTCGGCAGACTTCAAAGCCGTCCATGCCGGGCATCATAACGTCCAGGAGCACAATATCACACTGACCTCTGGCGCATATTTCAAGCGCATCGGGACCATTTGTTGCAGTAAAAACCTGAAAATATTCAGCCATCAAACGGGCTTCAAGCAGCTTGATATTTGCTGCTATATCGTCAACCACCAATACGCGCGCGGTCATTTGACACTAACTCCATACACAAACTGCTCGAAATGAACGGCCCCACTAATCGCCAATATAAGACGCGACCGTTTCCAAAAAATTAACCACAGAAATTGGTTTTGAAATATATGCCTCGCAGCCGCCCTGGCGAATGCGTTCTTCATCACCTTTCATGGCAAAGGCGGTGACTGCGATAATCGGAATCGCATGTAATTCGTCGTCTTCCTTGAGCCACTTGATGATTTCGAGACCGGATACCTCGGGCAATTGAATATCCATCAATATGAGATCAGGGCGATGTTGGCGAGCAAGGTCCATCGCTTCCAGTCCATTTCGGATCTGGATAGTCTTGTACCCTTTGGCTTCAAGCAAATCATTGAAGAGCTTCATATTCAGCTCGTTATCTTCAACAATCATAACAGATTTCGCCATATCAACAAACCATCAGTCTCTTGCGCAATTATTGGCGCTTGTTATGCTTCTTTGATTCTCTTCCGGACACT
>JALTNS010000398.1 GCA_027000565.1 Rhizobiaceae bacterium
GACCGATGGGGCGCAAACTGGTGACCACGGAATATGTCAATGGTGAAACCGGCATTAACGGGCTTGATATTTTTGAGCCATCCCTGCAATTTCAACAGCAACATGGTGTTGATTATCTGATCAAGGCGCTGCGTGCCGCCGATGATGACGAGATTACCCTGGTGCCAACAGGGCCGCTGACCAATATCGCCATGGCTCTGATCAAGGCGCCGGATATCGCGGGAAAAATCAAACAGATTGTTTTAATGGGCGGGGCGATGCGGGAGGGCGGCAATACCACGCCATCGGCTGAATTCAATATATATGTCGACCCTCACGCTGCTGATGTGGTGATGCGTTGTGGCCGGCCAATTGTCATGTTCGGGCTGGATGTTACCCATCAGGTAATGACTACACCCAAGCGGGTGGCAGCGATTCGTGCACTGGAAAATCCTGTAGCAACGGCCGCCGCCGATATGCTCGATTTTTTCGGTATCCACGACAGCGATAAATATCAGTCTCAGGGCGGGCCGCTGCATGATCCGTGCACCATTGCATGGTTGCTGAAACCCGAAATGTTCACCTTGAAGCCGTGCCACGTGGAAATTGAAACCAAAAGCGAACTGACCATGGGCCATACGGCTGTGGATTTCTGGAAAGTCACTGGCAAGGCTGAAAATACGCTTTGGGCCCATGCCGTTGATGCGGATCGGTTTTTTGCATTGTTGACCGAGCGGTTAGGACGCTATTGATGGTCCGCCAGCTCCACCAAATTCACAATAACCAATTTTTCTTACCAACATTCTTGCAAGTTTTGGTAATACCCCTTAACACGCTGGAGAACAGATAGGGGTATAGCTCAGTTGGTAGAGCGACGGTCTCCAAAACCGTAGGTCGCGGGTTCAAATCCTGCTGCCCCTGCCAGTTAAATCAATGGGTCCATACCGGCCCATTGAAGGTAATTCTGTCGTTCTCAAATCGAATGAACATTCCACTTACGGCTAAAGAATATAATCAATTCGAAGGCTGGGTGAATGCGCTGATGTCCCATAGTTTCAGCGTTTTATCATTGCTGCCCGAGGCGACGGTTTGACCATCAGCAGAAAATGCAACTGTGTTCACTGCTCCCTGATGTCCGATAAATGTTTCAAGAAGGTAACCTGTCGTGACATTCCAAAGTTTGACTGTGCCATCGGCACTTCCTGAGACCAGCAATCTTCCATCTTTGGAAAACTCCATCGTATTAACAAAGCTGGTGTGTCCGGCAAATGTCCGAACGCTGGTCTTTGTTTCGATATTCCAAAGTTTTATTTTGTTGCTGGTGTCGGCAGTAGCAATTTTGCCGGAATCTGGTGAAAACGCTGCCGAGTAGATCGAAAAATCTGCAGCTTCAATTTTGCCAACGGTTTTCCACGTATCCACATTCCACAACACAAGCGGACTAAAAGCCTTGTTGATGCGGCTGAATCGATTACGCCCGTTGGCAGAAAGGGCCAATTTCCCATCGGGTGAAAACCGGACGATTGGAACTTTGCTCCAAATTCCAGGCAGTCTTTTTTGAGTGCCTTCTTTGGCTAAATCCACAACCGTTGCAATGCCAAAATAGCTGCCACCGTTAACAATATTGCGTTCCAGAAATAACTTGCTGCCGATTAAAACGGACTGGTTTTCCGAAGAATAGGCCATCGAGCCGATATCCTCCAGCACATCGGTCAGATTCGCATTTTGTAATATCGTGCTGTTTGCAATATCCAGCTTCTGTAGTTTTGAAGAGCCGCCTACAAATATTTCCCGACTATCGGCTGAAATGACCAGTGATTTGACTATCCCGACTTCATTTTTGAATGGGCGGATGAGCTTGCCACTTGCAATGTCCCACAGGCGTAACGGGTCAGTACCAAGCCCTCCGGAAACGACACGTTTGCCATCGGGTGAAAACGCCACCGCTGTAATAATTTTGTTATGCCCTTCGAATGTCTGGACAGAGGTATCGCGGAACCTCGTCAAAATCTCACTGACATAATTGACAATAATCGGTACATCGCGAACAAAAAAACCGAGTGCTATCAATACCAAGGAAATATAACCAATGAATTTGAGCAGTGAGTTTTGTGAGGCCATTTTGTAACCGGAGTTCATTTGAAATCAGGGTCACGCATAGTGCTGCACGGGTGTGCCGGCCAGCGCTGAAATGTTGATCAACCCGCGCACGGTAATCGACGGGGTAACGATGTGGGTACGATTGCCCATGCCCATCAATATTGGCCCAACCTCAATTCCACGCGACACGGTTTTGAAACTGTTTTTAACGGCACTTGCGGTTTCTGTGCACGAAAACACCAGCACATTGGCCTTGTCGGTCAATCGAGAATTGGGAAAAATACGTGCTCGCAACCGGTTATCCAGCGCCGCATCAAGTTGCATTTCGCCCTCATAGGTAAAATCACATTTAACGCCGCAATCCGGTGCAAATTTTACATTGTCGAGGATATCAAGGGCGGCTCGCATGCGCCGGGCAGAGGGAGTGTCAAGGTCGCCAAATTGCGAGTTACTGCAAAGGGCCACTCTTGGTTCAATGCCAAACCGGCGCACATGGCGGGCAGAGGCAATCACCGTCTCGGCGATCTGTTCGGGTGTCGGATCGGGGTTAACCTGGGTGTCGGCGACAAACAAGGGTCCGTCTTCGAGGATCATCAAAGACAGCGCTCCGATCGGGTGCATGTCCGGTGTGGTCAACATTTGCTGGACATATTTCAAATGCCAGAGGTAATGCCCAAATGTACCGCAAATCAAGCTGTCGGCTTCCTCCAGATGCACCATAATTGCGCCAATTACCGTGGAATTGGTGCGGACAATTGCCTGCGCCAGAGCAGGCGATACACCACGTCTTTGCATAAGCCGGTGATAGGTTTGCCAATAGGTGCGGTATCGCGGGTCGTTTTCCGGATTTACGATATCAAAGGAATCTGTGATGGTTTTTGGCAGGCCGAATTTTTCGCAGCGGTGATTGATCACCTCTGGTCGGCCAATCAGGATCGGTCGGTCGATGGTCTCTTCAACCATCGCAACAGCAGCACGCAGCACCCGTTCATCTTCGCCTTCGGCAAAGGCAATCTTGCGTGATTGTGAACGCGCCGCTGTAAATATTGGCCGCATCAACATACCCGAGCGATAGACCGAGCGATTGAGTTTGTCGCAATAGGCAGCAATATCGTCCAGCGGCCGTTTGGCAACACCGGTTTGCATAGCCGAACCTGCAACCGCTCCGGCAACCACCGCAATCAAACGCGGATCAAACGGCTTGGGGATCAGATATTCCGGGCCGAAACGCAAGTCCTCATCGCCATAAACGGCAGCAGTTTCTGCTGACGAGGTAAGGCGGGCAAGCTTGGCGATGCCTTCGACGCAGGCTATCTGCATGGCGTCATTGATTTCGGAAGCCTCGACATCCAGTGCACCGCGAAAAATGAACGGAAAGCACAAAACATTATTGACCTGATTGTGAAAATCCGATCGTCCCGTCGCGACAAGCGCATCGGGCGCAACTTTGAACACTTCGTCCGGCATGATTTCCGGTGTCGGGTTGGCCAGCGCAAAAATGACCGGCTTATTTGCCATTTTGGCGACCATCGATGGTTTCAATACACCGGGGCCGGACAGTCCCAAAAAGAGGTCGGCACCGGCGATCACATCATCAAGGCTTTTGGCGCCGCATTTTTGGGCAAATTCGGCCTTTTGCGGGGTCATGTCTTTTTCGCGACTCTCGTAAACCAGTCCCTCAATATCGCAGAGCCATATGTTTTCGCGCGGCACACCAAGTTTGTTGAGCATCTTCAAACAGGCTATGCCGGCTGCGCCGCCACCGGTGGAAACCACCTTGATATTGGCAAATTCGCGGTCTGTCAGAACCAGCGCATTCATAGCCGCAGCCCCCACGACAATCGCCGTGCCGTGCTGATCGTCATGGAAGACCGGAATGTTCATTCGCTCGCGGCAGATTTTTTCAACTATAAAACACTCAGGTGCCTTGATGTCCTCAAGATTGATAGCGCCAAATGTCGGCTCCAGCGCGACGATGTGTTCAGCCAGTTTTTCCGGATCACTCTCGTTAATTTCGATGTCGAAACAGTCGATATTGGCGAATTTCTTGAAAAGCACCGCTTTGCCTTCCATGATCGGCTTGGATGCCAGCGCACCAATATCGCCAAGGCCAAGGGCGGCAGAACCATTTGTCACAACCGCAACAAGGTTGCCCTTTGCGGTAAAGCGTGAAGCCGAAAGTGGATCATCCTTGATGACCAGACAGGCATCAGCAACACCCGGCGAATAGGCCAGCGACAGATCGCGAGGATTCGCCAGTGGCTTGGTTGGTCTGATTTCCAGTTTGCCGGGTTTCGGAAATTCGTGATAATCGAGCGCTGCCTGGTTAAGCGTTGGTTCTGGGGAGCCTTTATCGTCACTCATAAAGCGCAACACAGGTGGCGAATAATCTTTCGGGTGTGGGAACGGTACATTTGAAACTTTCGGATTTTCCAGTCATGATGTAGTTCGAAAATATGGGGGTTCCACCCAAGTCAGTCAAATGTTAATCGCAGTTGGCAAGACCAATGCTGGTAATATTTACCCTGAAAATGGTTTCCAGATTTTGCAACAAAAACATCCCCGGTCTGGTTTTCTCAAAAGGGTACAAATAAACCGGAGATGTGTTGTTAAAATCAGATTATTACCGGAACAGCTGTTATCAGCTGATCAATTTGAAGCAACAAACTGGTTTCCATTCAGTTTGGCATTGCCATAGAAGTTGACGTGAATGAAAGGCTGGTTCTTGCCATTGGGCAGTTTCACGCCAGTTGGAACCGGGCTTGGAACGGGTCCCGTGGGCGAACCTTTCATTGGTGGCATGGCAAGGTGAATTTCCAACTCGTCAGGCATCGCAACACCAAAACCGACCTTGTAGTTGGCATCGCGGGTGCGTTCTGAAACCATGATGTGTATAACCCGTTTGCTATCAACTTTATTACCATCGATATAGATGTCACCCAGGCCCCAGGCGGTGATGTAGGAAAACTCCCGGGCCACCAGCGGAGTGCCGATACCCGTTGCACCATGCATCAACACATTGGTTCCAACACCGCCAAAGAATGGATGATCAGGACCAACCGGGATAACCTTGTTCATAGTAACCCTGAATTTTTTACCCATCGGACCCATAAAAGATGCTTCCATCGAAATTTTGTCCTTGGATGATTTTGAATCCTTTGGTGTTGCATCCGTGACTTCCATTTTGAATTTGCCGGTTGTCATCTTGATATTATTGGAAAACATCGAAGGTTTCTTGATGGTGGTATATGCCGCGCCATCAGCGGTGGTTTCCCGGTTTGCCAGTGGCAACAAGTCAACATTAAGCGGTGCTGCGGGCGTGCCAAAAAGAACAGGATCAAGTTTTTTCTTGTCCGGGAACTGCCATAGGGCAACACCGTTTGCGGAAGCCGACATGACACCCGCTCCGGACATCATTGCTCCATTTTCTTTTATCATGCCTGTTTCAGATTTTTTGGAGTGCGCCATGGCACTTCCCGCCAATGCAATGCCTGACACCATTGCGGCCAAGCCGACAATCTTGATGCCTGAGGTAAGATTGCGGTTTAATTCATTGGTGTATTTCATGATAATTCTCCCTTTCAATGTCAGAATTGGCGACCCGTTCGGGGCGTCATAAAACCAACGATGAATGGAAAAAAATCAGTTGCCTAACAACCGGGGTAAACTATGGCGCAACTGATTGTGTGCGAACGTGAAACAAATGTGGTTGCGCTTATATTATTGTATTAAAACAAATAGTTGAAAGGGATCTGTCAGGTATCGAAATCGTGATAATCACTGAATATTTACTGTCCAAAATCGTTCCAGACCTTTTGATCAGTCAATTTGCCGTCGACAATTGTAAATCTGTCAATGAATCGAATGCCGGAAAATGGTGTTCCGTCAAGCCACTCACCGCCAAGTGTGCCAAAACAATAAACAATCACATTGCTGCCATCGGTTATTTCGTCAAAATTGTCGTAGGTTTTGTTGACAAACCTGTATCGGGTACTACCCCATTCGGTCAGTTCTTCCGGTTTGGTAAAACGGGCATTACCAGGGAAGGTCATGACAAAATCTTCGGCTAATAGCGCGCTGGATGTTTCATAATCACCTGCTTCCATGGCCGATAAATAAAGGCGCACTTTTTCGCTGGCTGTCAGTTGTTTGTTATCCGTCATTGTGGCCTTCGTTCAAAGGAGCGGGTATTGTTTGGGTAAAAAATGCCATGGAAACCTCACCAGTTGCAACTCATCGAAATGCTGGAGAATATAATAAGCCGCGAAGTGACCTACGCCAACGCATAAACGGTGTGTTGATCGGCGATACCATCGAAATTATGTTCGCCAACGGGTATCAGCATTTGGGAGCTATCTGATCGATATTCAGTGCCAAGCGCTGTCTTGAAATCACTCGACATAAGAATTTTGTTACCGGTGGATTTGCACAGGCTTTCAATCCGGCTTGCGAGATTTACTGCAGGGCCGATAACCGTGAAATCAAGCCGGTCCTGACCTCCGACATTGCCATAGGTAACTTCGCCAATATGTAACCCGATACCAAGATCTGTTATCGGATTGCCGCCATTTGACAAAGCTTTTCGGTTGGCGATGGTTTTTCTGGCAGCATCGAGCGCCATGTGAGCTTTTAATGCCCGATCATCCACATCATTGCTTAGCGGAAAGATAGCCAGTACCGCATCACCGATAAATTTTAACACTTCACCACCATTTTCAGTAATCGGGCCAAGAACGGTTTCAAAGTACCGGTTGAGCAGTTCAAGATATTCCGTACGCGGTAATTCTTCTGCCAGCCTGCTGGAATTTCGCAAATCGCTGAACAGAATTACAGCTTCGATGGTTTCCCCCTGACCGCGGCGAATGTCGCCCTGCAATACCTTTTGGCCGGTGCGTTTGCCAAGGTAGGTATCAAGCAGTGTGACGGTGTTCGCACGCAAGGTGAGCACTTCAAAATATCGGCTGAGCACACCCATACATTCAAAAATCAGGCCAAGATTTTCAGTGGTGAACCCGCGTGGATGGTCGCTGGCGAGTGTCAGGGGATGAGACTGGCCATCTGAGAACCGCAGGGGCATCGCAACATAGTCGGTTGCACCTTGCGCTTTCAGTTCATCCATTATCGGAAACTCGAATTCGGTAGCTTCGACCGTGAGTGGCTGGCGCACCCCGCCAAGCCCCTGGGTAACCAACCGCATCGGGCTGTTGAGGTAGCGCTCATCGGAAAACAGATCATGACTCGGCTCGGAAATCACGACTTCATCGCTTTCGCTGCTCCATAGATAATTCATCCCGGCAATTTCAGGGTGTAGCGACCAGATTGTTATGCTGAGGCGGAATATTGAAACGCCGTCTTCAACCAGCTTGTGAGCCAACAATTTCACCAATTGTTCTCGGGTGGTACAATAACCGGCCTCGCGTAAAATCCAGTCGCTCAACGCACTGTTGATATGGCCATCATTACTGGAGGCAGGCGGCAGATTTTCGTAAGTGTAGTGATCAACAGCCTCGCCGGTGAATGCCACATAACCACCAATATCACGGGATTCTTTCAACGGTGTTTCATAACACCACGCACCGTTTTCAATGCGCCGATCCGGCAAATCCAGATGCCAATATGAGGCAGTACCTTTAAACGGGCAAAACGTTCGCCTGTCTGATGGTACCATGATGGAAAAATCTATCGCATCTTTGGGGAAATAAGTGAGATCCGGCAAACGGGTTTCGCGCAGAATTAGCGCATTGCGGCTTTGGGCAATTACAAAGTCACCATTATAGGCAACAACTTCGCCTTTGTGGTTTGCTGTTTCAATTCGATATCCGTGTTCAGCCATAAAGTGAATATAGGCACCGTTGGGCAATCAGCAATGGATATTCCGGCAATTGATGATTTGCTACATCACAGCGCCCATCTGCCAGGGTACGAATTCAGCCCCGCCAAAACCAAGTTCCTCGCTTTTGGTTTGTTCGCCAGAGGCGACAGATATAAACATTTCAAATATCTCGTGGCCCTTTTGCTCCAGATCAACGCCATCACTGATTATATCGCCGCAATTGATATCCATGTCTTCCGACATGCGTTGATACATTTCACTGTTGGTGGCGAGCTTGATGCACGGCGTTGGCTTGTAGCCCGAGACCGAGCCGCGCCCGGTGGTGAAAGCCACAAGGTTTGCGCCGGATGCAATTTGCCCGGTAACGGAACAGGGATCGTATCCGGGGCTGTCCATGAACACAAAACCGTTTCTCGTTATCGGTTCTGCAAACTTATAAACTTCGCTCAACGGTGCTGTTCCGCCTTTTGCAACAGCACCAAGCGATTTTTCCAATATGGTTGTTAATCCACCGCGCTTGTTGCCGGGGGAGGGGTTGTTGTTCATCTCACCATCGTTGCGGGCGGTATAATCTTCCCACCAGTGAATGCGGTCTATTAGTTTTTGGCCAATTTCCGGCGTTACAGCCCGGCGGGTTAAAAGGTGCTCGGCACCATAGACTTCCGAGGTTTCTGACAGAATGGTTGTGCCGCCATGTCGAACCAGTATATCGGAGGCGTGACCAAGGGCCGGATTGGCGGTAATGCCTGAATAACCGTCCGACCCGCCGCATTGCAGGCCAACGGTCAAGTGAGAAACCGGCGCCGGTTGGCGCCTTGCATTGTTGGCGATTTGGGCCATTTCCCGTAATTGAAGCAATCCGTTTTCGATGGTACGGCGGGTGCCGCCGGTTTGCTGGATGGTCATATAACGAAAGGTATTGTTGTCACGCAGACGACCAGCACCGACCAGATCAGAGATTTGCATTACTTCACAGCCAAGCCCGACCAGCAGAATTCCGGCAAAATTTGGATGTCGGGCATAGCCGCTGAGTGTGCGAAACAGCGTGTCATATCCCTCGTGTTTGCCCGACATACCGCAGCCCGAGCCGTGAACAATCGGCACAACACCATCCACTTGTTCCATATTCTGCAGCCAGTCCGACTTTTCCGCAGCCTCTGCAATGAACCGTGCAACGCTGCCCGAACAGTTGACCGAGGTCAGAATGCCCAGATAATTGCGGGTTCCAACCCGCCCGTCTGAACGATGATAACCCATAAACTCGCGCATTTTGGTGGCTGGAGAAAGCGGTTGAATATCGGATGAAAAGGCGTAATCAAGATCGTGATCGCCAATACCCAAATTGTGGGTGTGAACATGACTGCCCGGCGCAATATCCGTTGTGGCAATGCCGATAATCTGGCCGTATCGGATGACATTGCTGCCCTGTTCAATAGATTGTGATGCGATTTTGTGGCCGCGCAGGATGTTTTCCGAAAGTTTGACATCAATGTCGGCAATCATTGAGCCTGCAGTCAGGTTTTGCAGGGCAATAACCACATTATCCGAACCGTGCAGTCGAACGGTTTGCTGGTCATTTTTGCTCATTGAGGTCAATTCGCTCCACATGCTAGAACAAGTGTTAGTTTTCCAACAGCCGGGTTTGCCTTGACAGCCAGCTCCGCAATCTAACATGTTAGTATGATAATGGATGCAAACAAAAAAAAGCAAGCGGGAAAGTCCGGTGCTTGCAATCTGTTACCGTTAAGCCGGTATGAAGGCACATTGGCGGTGCGGACCTATTTGTCGTTGAAAGATGCGATTTTATCTCTTGCCTATGAGCCCGGTGAGATATTGCGCAAACGCGAAATTTGCGATGTGCTTGGCGTTTCGCGTTCACCGGTTTCCGAGGCCATCGCCAAACTGTCGGCTGAAGGTCTGGTCGATGTGGTTCCAAAAGCCGGAACCTTCGTGTCGAGATTTTCAATGGATGAAATTCGTGAGGGCGCGTTTTTGCGCGAGGCTTTGGAACTGGCTGCGGTCGAACAGGTGGCAAATATTATTACCGGCGAGCAGGTGGCAATGCTGCGTCAAAACCTGAAGCAACAGGAAGAAATGATTGCAGCACAAGACTTTGCCGGGTTTTATGACAAGGATGCTGAACTGCATGATTTAATCATGTCTTTTACCGGGTTTCGTCGCATCGGGCAGATGGCGCAATCCTCGTGGGTTCAGGTTAACAGAGCGAGGCATTTCAATCTGCCTACACCGGGCAGAATTCAGGAAACAATTGAAGAGCATAAAAAGATTGTTGATGCGATTGCCGCAAGAGACCCTGAGAAGGCGAGAAAGGTTACGCGCGATCACCTGCGACAGCTGATCAAGTATCTTGAGCCCCTCGAAACCAAACGGCCGGACCTGTTTGAGGCCCCTTCGACCAAATAATCAATAACCGTTGATTGGCGCATCTTTGCGCATCAATCCAGCAGATTTAAGCGTTTGCCACAATTCCGGCGGCATAGTGGCTGAGGCAGCATCAATATTGGATTTCATTTCGCTGACACCCTGGCCGCCCGGAATAACCGAAAGGACACTGGGGTGAGACAGCGGAAACTGAAAGGCTGCATCAAGCATTGATACGTTGTGGGCCATACAAATGGCCTCAATCTGGTCGACCTTTTCGAGAATTTCAGGTGGCGCACGATCATAATCAAACCACGCGCCGGGTTTTGCCCCGGTGGCCAGAATACCGGAGTTGTAAGGACCACCGATGATGATCCCGATATTGCGCTTCTCACAAAGCGGCAAAAAAGTTTCAAGCGCCTCCTGTTCGAGCAGCGTATAACGCCCGGCCAGTAAAAACAGATCAAAATCACCACGTTCTGCCAGATATTGACAGGGTTGCCATTCATTGACGCCTGCCCCAAATGCCTTGATGACACCCTGATCGCGCAGCTCCACAAGGGCCTTGTAACCACCGTTGAGCAACTCGTCATATTTGGCATCTAGCACAACCTGGGAGCCATGATTGGCAAGGTCTATATCGTGGGCATAAAGGATATCAATGCGGTCAATGCCAAGCCGTTCCAGTGAAAATTCGACCGAGCGCAGCACTCCGTCATATCCATAATCATAGACTTCCTTGCGGTTGGGCACATCAAACCACTTGCCAACCCCGTCGCGGGTATCAACAGATGCCGCTTTCAGCAGGCGACCAACCTTGGTTGAGAGCACATATTCATCGCGTGGCTTGTCGCGTAAAAACCGGTTGAGACGGGTTTCTGACAAGCCAAAACCATAAAGTGGTGCCGTATCATAATATCGAACCCCGGCATCCCACGCCATGGTCAACACC
>JALTNS010000399.1:0-6602 GCA_027000565.1 Rhizobiaceae bacterium
CTACCAGATTGTCGGCGATCAGGAAGCCGATGTGGCCAGTGGCAAGGTATCAATTTCATCACCCATCGCCCGTGCATTGATTGGCAAGGAAGAAGGCGACAGTGTCGAGGTTGCCGCCCCTGGTGGCGCACGTTCCTACGAAATCATGAAGGTGCAATTCGTCTGAGAATTTCGTCCAATCGGGAGAGTGACGATGATTGATCTTTACACCTGGAGCACACCAAACGGCCGCAAGGTTTCGATCGCGCTGGAAGAAATGGCGCTTGAATATAAGGTTCACCCGATCGACATCGGCAAGGACGAACAGTTTGAACCGTCCTTTCTGGAAATTTCTCCCAACAACAAAATTCCGGCAATTGTTGACCGCGACAGCGGCATAACCATGATGGAATCAGGTGCGATCCTGTTGTATCTCGCCAATAAAACCGGCAAATTTATTCCACCGGAGGGTAGCGAGGACTATTGGCGCTGCATCGAATGGCTGATGTGGCAAATGGGTGGTTTTGGCCCGATGCTGGGTCAGGCCAACCATTTTCTCCACTTTAATCCCGGCAAGAGTGACTATGCCGAACGCCGTTATGGCGAAGAGGCCGAACGGCTGTATGATGTGCTCGACCAGCACCTTGAGGATCGCGACTTTGTCGCCGGTGAATACTCCATCGCCGATATGGCCATCTGGCCGTGGTGTTCGCGCTGGCAGTGGCAGCGCATCGACATCGACGAGTTTGAAAACCTCAAACGCTGGTATCTTGAAATCGCCAAACGCCCTGCCGTGCAAAGAGGCTATTCGGTTCCCGCTCCCTTTGACATTCCCCTGCCGTGAGGTTGGCCAATCACCAGTAATCGAAAAATTTGGGTCTTGAGCGACGGTAAGCCGGGCGACCGCATTCAGTGCATTGGTGTTGCCCGCCAGCTTGGCGGCATCATAGAAGAGCGGGTGGTTAAACCGGATAAAATATGGTCGCTGTCACCGCGCGCCATGTTGCCATTGCGCGACAGGCCGGGAAACCCTCAAAGCCCGATTGCGCCGCCCTTTCCCGATGTGGTGATTTCATCCGGGCGCCGCACCCTGCCCTATCTCAAGGCAATCAAAAAAGCCGCCGGCGACAAGGTGGTGACCGTTTGCCTGAAGGATCCCAAAACCGGCACATCGGCTGCCGATGTGATCTGGGTGCCGGAGCATGACCGGCTGCGCGGTGACAATGTTGTTGCAACGCTCACCTCGCCTCATCCGCTTTCGCTGGAAATGCTCGAGGAAGCCCGCCTTGACGCCCAAACACGATTTGCTGACTTCCCGCCGGTTCGCATTGGCATCATTCTGGGCGGCAATACCAGAGGTGTCACCTGGGACGATGAAACCTGTGCAGATTTTGCTGAAAAACTGGGCAAAATTCCGGTCAAAGGCCACAGTATTCTGGCCGTAGCCTCGCGCCGTACCCCGCCGCAACTTGAAAAAACCGTGCGCAAGGCATTTGAAGGCCATCATCTGTTTTATTCCTGCGGAACCGACGAAAAAGACAATCCCTACCGGCAGGTGCTGGCCATATCTGATGTGCTGGTTCTGACCGGCGACAGCCACAATATGGTGTCTGAATCCCTCGCCACCGGCGCGCCGGTTTATGTCTATCGCCCGCAGGGTCTGAAACAAAAATTGCACCAGTTTCTGGCCGATCTTGAAGACCTCAAACTGGTGCGTAAATTTGACGGCTCGGTTGAGGAAATCCCTTCCAAACGGGTCAATGCCACCGACCAGATTGTCGAGGCGGTGCAAAAGATTTTGGCCGGGTGAATGGGGTGGCAAACCTGTCAATCGGGATCCGATTACGCCCCTCAATCTTTCACCGCGTCCTTCATGATCACTTCCCGGTGCGGGTATGGGATATTGACGTTGTTTTGATCAAACACGTCCCACAGCGCCAGCATCACCTTGCCGCGGATATTGGTCAGGCTATTTAATCATTTGCCCGCCCAACCATCCAGAAAGTTTCGGTCGGCCCCTTGCCTTTGATGTCGATGACTCCTCGCGGTTCGAAGGAAAAATCTGTCAACAATGCGGCACGGGTGGTGTCTGTCACCTGAATGCGCCCTGTCTCTCCGTGACTTTCCATTCGAGCAGCGGTGTTCACAGTATCGCCCCACACGTCATAAAACATTTTGTCATTGCCAATCACGCCTGCGACTGCCTTGCCGGTGTGTAGGCCTATCCGAATTTCAACTTTATCACCCGTCTCATCACTTATTCGGACGACAACTTCGAGCATTTCGAGCGCCATATCTGCTACCGCCTGAGCATGGTTGGCGCGCGCCACGGGCATGCCTCCTGCAACCATATAAGCATCACCGATGGTCTTTATTTTCTCCAGACCGTGCTTGGCAGTCAGTTTGTCAAAGGTGGAAAATATACGGTTTAGAAAGACGACCAGCGCCTCCGGTTTCATGTTGGCGGCGCGGGGTGTGAACCCGACAATATCTGCGAAAAGAATCGTCAAAGCGGGGATTTCATCTGCGATAATTTTACCCGGTGCCTGCTTAAGCCGCGCTGCAATCTCACCGGGCAACAGGTTCGCCAAAAGCGATTCCGAACGCGCGAACTCTCTGGTCAATGCATCCTCTGCCCGTTCTGCGCGTCGTAGAATAATAAGAACACACAGGAGAGCAATACTGATCAGATTGCCTACATTGTTCATGTAGATCAAGTTCAATAGTTCCGGGCTGGTATCGGTAAACAAGCCGGGCTCCGGAAACCAGATTGGCAACGCGCCAAACAAAAAAATCATCGGTGTCACAACGACCACCATGACAATAAGCCGCTTCGTTCCACATTCAAGTATGATAAGAAGGGAGGTAACAAGCAGTCCAAGATTCAAGCCGGATTTTGCTCCAAACATATAAACCAGCGCAGAGAATAGCGCACACATTACAACAGATGTGAAGGCTTCCGCAGCGAATCGATTTATTCTGGCAATGAAAGGTGACAAAACGTAGATGGAAAAACCGGCGTTAACGGCAGCGGCTGGCCAATAGGTCTGAGCATCATATATGAGATAAAACGCCACCCAACCCCAAATTGAGACTACAGCTATCGGAGAAACAATCGCAAAAAAGAAGACCGCATTTTTATCTTCCTGTGTGTTTTTTTCTGTCCCAGCAACAGCATACCAATCAAACAAGCGTTTCGCGCGCAAAGTGATACCCTTGTATACCCCGGAATATGTCATTTCCGGTGAACTTTGGTACTATAGAGGAAACAGTAAAAACCCATGATGTACATGCCTGAAATGTTTAAGGTGAAATAATTTTCCCGCCATCCTTCATGATCACTTCCCGGTGCGGGTATGGGATATTGACGTTGTTTTGATCAAACACGTCCCACAGCGCCAGCATCACCTTGCCGCGGATATTGGTCAGGCCGTTTTGCGGATCTGTTACCCAGAACCGCAGCACAAAATCGAGCGATGAGTCGCCAAATCCCGTCAGCCAGCACACCGGCGCCTTGGCGTTGGATATGCGGTCAAGCTTGCGCACCGCATCAATCGCCATTTTGGAAATTTCATGCGGATTGCAATCATAGGATACGCCAAAGGTCACATCGAGCCGGATCAGGTCATCGCTGAATGACCAGTTGACCACCTGCTGGGTGATCAGGTCTTCATTGGGAATGAGATATTCCTTGCCGTCACGGGTGACAACCGAAACAAACCGCGCACGCAGCTCTCTAATCCAGCCAAAGGTCTCCCCGAGAGAAATCGTATCCCCCGGTTTTATTGATTTATCGAGCAGAATGATGATGCCCGATATAAAGTTGGAAACCACCTTTTGCAGACCAAACCCAATGCCCACGCCGACCGCGCCGGAAAATACCGTAAAGGCGGTAAGGTCAATGCCAATGCCGGCAAATGCCACCGCAAGGGCGGCGATAACCAGGGTGATCTTGATGATTTTGCCGAGCAACACCTTGAGCGACGGCGCAAGATCGGGAATATCGGAAATTTGCCGGTCAGCATAATTGCCAAAGGTTGTCGCCAGCCACACCAGCCCGGTAATCAGCATGATGCCCTGTATCACCTGCAGCGCAGACAGGCGAAAATTGCCGACCGAGAACGCCGCCTGATCGAGCAATATCTGCACATCGTCAAGCCAGCCGACAATCGAAAGGGCGGCAATGCTCCATGCCAGAACAGCCACCGCCCGTGCCATGGTGCGCGAACGAATGGCGTTGCTGGCAACCACAATCAGCAGCCATGCGGTCGCGAGGCTGAGCGCTACCGATATCAGATAGGACCGGCTGGTCCATGTGGTCGCCCGCAATATGGTGAATGCTGACCAGGCCAAAAACAGAAATATCACCCACTCAAATCGTCGCAGCAAGGCCACCACAATCCGCAAGGTGCTTTTGTTGACCTTCAGTTTTCGTGCCTGGGTCTCAAACCACGGCTCGATGAGTTTCGACAAAAACAGCGAAATCACATAAAGCCCGACGAGAATTCCAAGTTGAATAAACGTCCACGGTTTCAACAGAAAATCAATCCAGCCAAAAAACTGCGTCTGGATACTGGTGATCAAACTGGTGAAATCGAATTCTATGGTCTTTTGGCCCCCGCCTGCCTGAATGTTGAATATCTCTGTCGAACGGCAACGATAGCGCAATTGGCGCAATCGTCAAATAATCTGGCCTGCCCAGTCGATCCAGCGCCCGTGAAAATCAGCACGGGCAAGATGGCATTCTTCGCCCGAAGGCCACATTGTCAAAGTTAGTGCCGCACCGGGCTTCTTGCCATCCATTTCAAACCGCAACCAGGCAATCGGCGCGCCTTTGCGGGCAGTTGCACCGGCAGCCTTCATTAACGCCCGCCCCCTTGCCTGCACGTCAGCCGGAAAATATTGCCAAGCAATGGTATGATAGATCACATGCACCGCACCGTCGTGACTTTGCGCGAGCCGTTGTTGCAGCCAGTCAATGGCATCGGCTTTTTCAACAGTGACGCCGGAAGCAACAGCAATTTCCATCGCCGCCCTGGTCCGCGAAATTCGCTCGCTCTGGTCGGGCCAGATATAGGACAACAGGCGTTTGCAATTTTGCGGTTCGCTCAC
Source organism: Rhizobiaceae bacterium (assembly GCA_027000565.1). Classification (GTDB taxonomy): domain Bacteria; phylum Pseudomonadota; class Alphaproteobacteria; order Rhizobiales; family Rhizobiaceae; genus SZUA-100. The sequence continues at coordinate 5,092 of JALTNS010000399.1, forward strand.
ATCAAGCGGATTAAGATCGCACCCCGCCCGTGATTTCACCTCCACCGCATGCAGCGCCGCCGGTGCGCCCTGCCAGTCCGGGCACAATTTTACCGGACTTGCCGCCTCGCCCCAGAATTGATCGCCGATTTGATAATAAAACCGGTCCCAATGAAGGTTAAGCCCGGCACTGGCACCAAGTTCGGAAAGAACCATTGGCAGACCGGTTTGCCGCGTAATCTGGCAAAACCCCGGCAACAATATTGCCGAACGTCGCACCTCATTGGTTTGTGGTGCGGATTTCAGCCGTTCAACAACAAACGCTGCATGTTTTTCAAGTGCAGCTTCGAGCACCAGCCACAATTCATCATCGCTGATATTTTGATGGTTCGGCGGATAAACTGCGGCCAGTTCGGGCGACAGTTCCCCAACCACCAGCGCGTGCAATGCACCGCACAATCGAAGCGCCAATGCATCACCGGAACCGCTCGGATCGCCCGGCCAATTAAGAATTGCTTCGCCAATTACAGTGTCCCCTGCCAGCCGTTCGGCCAGAAGTTCGCACAATCTTGCAGTAAAGGGAGAGCCCAGTTCGCGGCAGGGAACGGCCTGCGCGCGAAAGGAAGTTCTAACGTCAAGTGATTGATTCATAGGCTACATCCGAAGCAGTAAATTCTGCCAATACTGGATACTTTGCACCATGAATTCTGATTCCAGTTGATTGTCAGGTTTCAACTACAATGAAACTTTCTTTGAGAAAGTGCCAAATTTCAAACTGGCATGAGTTCCAAAAAGCCGTGTCACAGGTCCAGTTTCTTTATCTCCATCTGTTTTGAAATGGAATAATAATATCGATTTATTGCTTTTCATTGACTTGATAAACACCTCTGCGTTCGGAAAATTATCCCCCCTCAATACGCCTTTTGCTACGATTGTGCCAGTACTGCTATCGATATCGAAATCAACAAATGTGTCAATTGGAGGTGCCCCAGGAATCGGCAATGCCCCGGCTGTATGTGCTGTAAATACTAGTCTGTTGGGAGACAGTTTTTCTTTACTCAACACTATTTTTGGAACACCTGTTCGTTTGATGCTTGGGGCGAGCTTATGCCAAGATGGGTCCGATCTTGCAGAATATTTGATAACACCTTTATCGATATCAAAATCCACTATTCCCCAAGTTCTGGCCGAACCAACTAGGCTGGCAGTGGTTCGTCCATCACCATGAAAGCCTCCACCAAAATAATTAAAAGGCGCATAGCGCTTAAATATCAATTGAAAAGCCATGGTTAACCTCCTCCCGCACTGGCAAAACAAAAGTTAAGCTGATTTGGCGGAATGATACGGTGACTTTTGTCACAACCAGTCAATTAAAATGATCTATTTCAGCAATCCATGTTTCATCTGTAAGCTAATTATCAATCCCGCTTTCAATAATCAAAATATCCAAAAACGGTGTAATTTAGTAAAACGCCGTGCGCCCTTTCAGGCCGGAATACATCGACGCAACCTGCTCGCCATAACCATTGTAA
>JALTNS010000399.1:6612-11208 GCA_027000565.1 Rhizobiaceae bacterium
GTCCCCTGCCAGCCGTTCGGCCAGAAGTTCGCACAATCTTGCAGTAAAGGGAGAGCCCAGTTCGCGGCAGGGAACGGCCTGCGCGCGAAAGGAAGTTCTAACGTCAAGTGATTGATTCATAGTGGCAATTTAGAACAAATCCAGCCACAAATCAATCTGGCACAGCTTTAGTAAAACGCCGTGCGCCCTTTCAGGCCGGAATACATCGACGCAACCTGCTCGCCATAACCATTGTAAATCAGCGTTGGAACCCGCTTGCCGGTTTGCAGCACCCGTTCGGTTTCCTGGCTCCAGCGGGGATGCGGATATTTCGGGTTCACATTGGCCCAAAAGCCGTATTCGGTACCGGAAAGCTGTTCCCAGAAACTCTTGGGCATTTCCTCAACGAAGCTGAATTTCACAATCGACTTGATCGATTTGAAACCATATTTCCACGGCAATGCCAACCGCAGTGGCGCGCCAAACTGTTTCGCAGCGGGCTTGCCATAGGCACCGGTGACCAAAAAGGCGAGGTCATTATTGGCCTCTTGCATGGTCAGACATTCCACATAAGGCCACGGATACCATGCCTGTTTTTGACCGCTGGCCATTTTGGGATCGTGGAAGGTCTCCATGCGAATGAATTTGGCATTGGACATTGGCTTGGCCAATTTTACCAGTTCACTCATCTGAAATCCGGTCCACGGAATGGTCATCGACCACGCCTCAACACAGCGATGGCGGTAAAGCCTTTCTTCCAGTTGCACTTTGCGCACCAGGTCATCAAATCCGATGGTGAAAGGTTTTTCGACCAGGCCATCGATCAGAATTTCCCACGGCCGCGTTTTAAGATCCTGTGCCTTGGTGTAAATCTGCTTGTGCGAGCCGAATTCATAGAAATTGTTGTATTTCGAGTTGATCTCTTCCGGCGTCAGACCACGATCCAGTTTATACGCCTCGTTGCGCTTGGCCGGGTACAAATCCATTGTCGGATCGCTTTGGGCGAATGCCATGGATGGTAACAGGCTCGACGCTCCGGCCGAAAGCGCCGCAAGACCGGCTGCTTTCACCAGCTGCCGCCGGTTTAAATAGTCGCTTTCCGGGGTCGCCAGATGTTCCGGGATATCCCAGATCTTGTTTTCCTTGATAAGCATGTGCCGCTCTCCGTCTGAATCGGGTTTAATCTTTGTCTGGCGTTCTTATCAAACCCCCCAGTTTCAATAAAATGAACGGTTCTCACAATTCTGTCATTCTTGTTGATGGTTGGTGATCTCCCGGGCGGAAGCCATGCGATTGCAGATCTATGTCGCAAACATGTCGTTTGAGCGATATCTTCGTTGTTTAATTTATGCATGATCATCAAGACCCATTGACCTGACAGAATATCAGCTAAACGTGAACTGGGAGAACGGTTCGATGAGCCATTATGAAAACTACAGCCAGACCGCGGGGCATACGACACCACCCGTTCGGCAATTGGCAGCGAAATCTGGATTGGCAATCTGCTTTCGCGGTTTGGTAATCTTGCGGATATCAAGGTGCTGGATGCCGGGTGTGGCACCGGCAACTATACCATCGAACTCGCCCGCCATATGGCGCATGTGACCGCATTTGACATGAATGATGCCATGCTGGGCGAAGCCCGGGTAAAGGTTCATGCAGCTGGTCTCGGACAAAATGTTGAGTTCCGCTCCGGTCAGTTGCTCGATCTGCCATTTGCTGCAGCTGACTTTGACATGGTGATGTTCAATCAGGTGCTGCACCATCTTGAACCGCTCAATGAGGTTGGATTTAACAATCATCTCCATGCAATAAATGAGGCTGCACGAGTATTGCGCCGGGGTGGCGTGGTGCTGATCAACACCTGCTCCAAAGCCCAGATTGCTGATGGCTACTGGTATTATTCGCTTGCTCCCAATGCCCGCAGCCGCTGCCTTGAGCGGACAATCGGTTCATCTGCCTTTATGAAAACAAAATTAACCTGTTATCTCGCATTTGCAGTTTAATCTTCATTGCTAAGTAAGGAGATCTGTAGAAGCAAATTGTGACCAGTTGATTATCTTGTCGCATAACAGTATGTGTATCGACTGACAAAACAATGATAAGACAAAACAATGATAAATTGAATTTGTCGACATGACGAAATAAACCAAAAAAGAAAAAGGGAGAAAAATGATTAAGAAATTCACCACATTGGCAATTGCCGCAGTATTTGCAATCAGTCTGTCAGCCCCGCAAGCCGTTGCTGACAAGAGAAACCGGCAAAAAAATGCTGCAATCGGCGCGGCTATTGCGCTTGGTCTAATCGGCGCAATGGCGGCCCATGAGCAGGATAAGCGCGGAAACAAGCGATACCGTCCCCGCCGTAATATACGTCCCAGTGAAAATGCTGTGGGTGCATGTATGTTGCGTGCTAAACGATTGGTGCGGCGCGCTGGTGGTTACCGGACAAAACTCAATACCGTCAGAAGATTGAACCACAAGCCCAATGGCAGAACCGTTGTCGTTTTTGATGCAACCGGGTTTTATGATTTTGGCCGCAAGAGAAGCAGGATTCGCTGCGTCGTCAAAAACAACAGGGTGATCAAATTCAAATTCAATTGACCTGAACAAGCAGATCATCCGCCAGCCAATCAACCTGCCTTGATTTGTCTGGCGTTCGCAGATTAGCAAATACGGTCCATTTTCCATACCGCTGCCAGCCTGCAGGTGGCAGATTTTTTATAAATTGGTAAGCATTATTTGCGCATCTGCGGATAATTTTCATGTGAGAATAATGAACCAGTTGATTGCAACTTGAATGGGACATGAAGCGCGATTAATCCACCGGCCCGGTTTGCTTGAAAACAGCACGGTCCGGCTGGCACGCGCCGCATTTCTTGTCGCCATGACCGGCCTGCTTTCCGGATGCGTGACAACAAATGCGCCTCTCAATGCCCTCTCCACCGCCGTCGTTGAACAACCTGATGGACAATCCGGCGAGGTATTGGCCCGTACGGTGGCGGAAGATGCTGATATTGAATCGGAAACCACGCTTGTCGGATTGGCTTTTTCCGGTGGTGGCATGCGCGCCTCAGCCTACTCCTACGGATTGCTTAGGGGACTAGCCGCCACTAAAATGCCGGGCACCGACAACCACACCATACTGGACTCTGTTCGCCTTGTATCCGGTGTCTCCGGCGGTTCGGTAACTGCCGCATGGTACGGTTTGAAAGGGCAGGCAGGCCTTGCCAGTTATCGCGAAAAATTCCTCATTCGCAACGCCGAGGCCAATCTTCGCAAAGCTATTGTTCGCCCGACAAATCTGTTGCGGGCGATATCGGGTGGCGTTAACAGTCGCACCGCATTCGGCGGCTGGCTGGACAAAAACCTGTTCGAGGGAGCCAGGTTTTCAAGCCTGCTCTACAACCCCCGGGTGGTGACATGGATAAACGCATCCGATGTCTTCAACAATACGCCATTCCTATTTGAAGAACAGACATTCCGCGCCTTGTGCAGTGACCTTGCCAAACTGCCGATTTCCGAAGCCGTTGCTGCATCGGCCGCTGTGCCGGTGGTTTTTGCCCCCATTGTGTTACGTGCCTATGGACCGGGATGCAGCTACAGCGAACCGGCATGGATTACCAAAGCGCGTACCGATCCCAACAGTTCTCCCACCCTAAAAGGCTATGCCAAGACGATTGCCAATTATCGTAACCCGCAAAAGAACAAATATGTGAAGCTGCTGGATGGTGGCCTGACCGACAATTATGGTATTACCGGTTTTTCCCTTGCGCGCGGTTCTTCGCAAAATCCCTATGGTCCTTTGACCGCCAAAGAAGCCGTCAACCTGCGCCGGATGATGTTCATGGTTGCCAATGCCAGCCAGACACCAAGCGCCAATTGGGCCAACGAAGTAGCCGGACCTGCAGGCTTTGATCTGGTGGCGGCGATTACCGACACAGCGATCAGATCATCGACAAGAGAAGGTTATGAGGCTTTTCGGCTGGCGGTAAGCGAATGGCACAAGCAACTGATTGATTACCGCTGTTCGCTGCCGCGAAAACAGGTGCGCAAACTGCTTGCCAACAAGGGGAAATGGCGATGCAGGGATTTGAAATTGTTCGTTGGCCAAATAAATTTCGATCAGGCGCCGCGCGCCATGCGCAGCAAATTGAACGCTATTCCCACCCGATTAAGACTTCCGGTTGCCCAGGTCGATCTTGCCATCAAAGCTGCCCGCATCTCTCTGCGACAAAACCCAACGTTCAACGCTTTTCTGCGCAGTTTTAAGTAGGCATAAAGTGTCCTTCAGGGAAGTAAAAAAGTGCCGGAACCGGGGGGCGGTTCCGGCACGCTCGACATGTGCAAACACACATGCCTATGCCGAAAAAGCGTACGCCCCTACGCTTTGTCATGGTTTGCCCCGAGCCTTGCGACCCGAACCATGTCGGCAATTGCGAACCCGATGACAAAACAGGAATGCCCAAAAGAGCGCGCAGCCGACAGTCGGCAGGATGGGAGGACCCACAACTGCACAGCCTATCGCTCTTTCAACATCATGGCCGGCCTGTACCCGCATCACGCTTACCCCGCGGTCGGCAAATGGCCAGAATTTCAAACTCTGTCATCGAGATA
>JALTNS010000400.1 GCA_027000565.1 Rhizobiaceae bacterium
GGTTTGGTGCGGGTCGCCTTGCGTCTTGGTTCCGGGATATTGTTGAGAGAAATCTCAAAACCGCAAAGGGTGCCGGAGACATCCAGCGTTTTTAAGGTTTTGGGGTGGAACTCGCCAAATGTGCCAAGGGTGATTTTTGGACCAAGCTTAATTACACCGGAACGTCCAGGGTGATACCAGGCCGGCCCTCCAGCCTCAAACTGAACCTTGTCCACATCAAACCCGCAGGCGGAAAGCACTGCAAGCGCATCTGCCTTGGCGTCAAAAACGTCAACAATGCCTGCATTGCCGGACCAGCTGCGCCCGGCTCCAACTAATTTTGCACTGTTGCGACGAACACCGCCGGCAACACGATATTGACCTGAATTTTCATCGCTCAAATAGGTATCGCTGACCTCGAACAGGGCCACATCACCGACACCACGGTCAGCATTTCGCTGGCTGGCTGTCAGCAATCCGGGCAAAAGGCTTGGCCGCATATCGGACATATCGCTGGCAATCGGGTTGGCCAGCGCAAGTTCTTCTGCGCCACCACCAAAAAGTTCCGCATGGGCTTTTGGAATAAATGTCCAGGTCACTGCTTCGGCCATGCCACGCGCCGCCAATGCCCGGCGGGCAGAGCGGGTTCGGGTTTGCAAAGTGGTAAGAATTTTCTGCCCGACAGTGCCAAGCGAGGGCAGCGGCTGCGGGGCGATATTGTTAACCCCGTGGATGCGCATAACCTCTTCAACCAGATCGGCCTTGCCAAATACATCCGGCCGCCAGCTTGGTACCATAACCTTGATGATGGCGCCATCACCTTCAATACCAAAACCAAGCCGGGCGAGAATTGAAAGAATTTCATCCAATCCAACTTCAATACCGGTCAGGCGTTTGACTTCAGAAACTGGAAAATCGATTACCAGCCTGGGATCAGGAACCTTGCCAGCCAATAATATGTTGGAAGCCTCACCTCCGCAGATATCAAGCACCAGTTTGGTTGCGAGTTCCAGACCTGGCATGGTGAATTGAGGATCGACGCCGCGCTCGAAACGATAACGTGCATCGGTTATAATACCGAGATCACGCCCGGTGCGGGCGATGTTCAACGGTTCCCAAAGGGCCGATTCGATCAGCACGTTTTTGGTATTTTCGTCTACGCCGGATTGCATGCCACCCATGACACCGGCGATGGATTCAACCCCGTTATCATCGGCAATCACACAATTGTTTGCGCCAAGCTTGTAGGTTTTTTCATCCAGTGCCAGCACTTCTTCGCCTTCACGCCCGCGGCGTACCACAAGATTACCGGCAACCTTGTCAGCATCAAAAACATGCAGCGGACGTCCGCGATCAAAGGTCATGTAATTTGTGATATCCACCAGAGCAGAAATTGGTCGCATGCCAATGGCAATCAGCCGTTGCTGCATCCATTTTGGTGACGGGTGGTTGGAAATGTTCTTTACCAGCCGCAGACCAAATGCCGGGCACAGGCTGTCCCCCTTGGCAAATTCAAGCTTCACCTCAACCGGGCAGGGGTATTTTCCATCGATTGTTTCAATGGCGGGTGTTTTAACCTTACCGAGACCAGCGGCTTCGAGATCGCGGGCAATGCCGGCAATCCCCAACGCATCAGGGCGGTTTGGCGTAATGCCAATTTCGATTACCGGATCGCTCAAACCCGCATAATCGGCAAAAGGTGTACCCACCGGTGCGTCTTCTGGCAGATCTATAATACCGTCATGTTCGTCCGACATTTGCAATTCACGCTCGGAACACATCATGCCGTGGCTTTCGACACCGCGAATATTGCCAACAGCGAGGGTCACATCGATGCCGGGTACATAATCACCCGGCCCGGCAAAGGCGCCTATCAGCCCGGTGCGCGCATTAGGTGCGCCACAAACCACCTGAATGAGTTTGCCATCTCCCTTGTCAACTTCAAGCACCCTGAGCCGGTCGGCATCCGGGTGTTGTTTGGCACTGACAACCTTGGCGATGATAAACGGCTTGAACTGGGCGCGATTATCTACCTCCTCGACCTCAAGGCCGATCATGGTGAGGGTTTCAACGATTTCATCAAGCGTCGCGTCGGTTTCAAGATGGTCTTTCAACCAGGAGAGTGTGAATTTCATGTCGCTAATTTCCTTTGAGGCCCTGGATATTTACGAACTCAATCCGCCAAACAGCGTTGGCATGTCGAGCGGGCGGAAGCCGTAGTGGTTGATCCACCGCACATCGGCATCAAAAAATGCCCGCAAATCCGGCATGCCATATTTTAACATGGCGATCCGGTCGATGCCGATGCCCCAGGCAAAACCCTGATATTCGTCCGGATCAAGCCCGCCAAAACGCAGTACATTGGGATGCACCATGCCGCAGCCGAGAATTTCCATCCAGTCACTGCCTTCGCCGAATTTTACTTCATTGCCTGAACGGTCGCATTGAATATCGAGTTCCAGTGAAGGCTCGGTGAATGGAAAAAATGACGGGCGAAACCGCATATTGATATGGTCAACCTCGAAAAATGTTTTGCAGAATTCTTCCAGCACCCATTTGAGATTGGCAATGTTTGCGGTTTTGTCGACCACCAGACCTTCGAGTTGATGAAACATCGGCGAATGGGTGGCATCTGAATCTTGCCGGTAGGTTTTGCCGGGAATGGCAATACGGATCGGCGGTTTCTGACTTTCCATAGTGTGGATTTGCACCGGCGAAGTATGGGTGCGCAACACTTTGCGCTCACCATTTTCGTCCGGATTAAAAAAGAACGTATCGTGCATTTCACGGGCCGGGTGGCCTTCCGGGAAATTCAGCGCGGTAAAATTATAATAATCGGTTTCAATGTCCGGTCCCTCCGCAATTGAGAATCCCATATCGGCGAATATCGCGGTAATTTCATCGACAACCTGTGATATCGGGTGAATGCGGCCGACCTCTGCGGGTGAAGGGCGAACCGGCAGGGTGATGTCTACTTTTTCACTGGCCAGTCGTTTGGCAATAGCCAAATCCTGCAGGGTTTCACGTTTGCCTGAAATAGCTTCGTTGACGGAATTTTTTAGCGCATTGAGCGCCGGCCCCATAATTGAGCGTTCCTCCGGTGTCATTTTGCCGAGAGTTTTCATCTTTTCTGACAAAGAACCCTTCTTGCCCAACACGGCAACGCGAATGGCCTCAAGGGCGGATTCATCGTCGGCAGCGGTGATGCTAGCTATTATTTCGGATTCGAAATTTTCCAGTTCAGACATTACACTTGTGTCCCGTTAAATTAAAAAAACCTGCGTAAGCCTTGGCTTCACGCAGGTTTCCAAATTCTCAACATCGAGGATGGTTTGAAAGCGCGCGCTATTTTACAGCGGCTTCAAAAGCACCCGGCGTGGTTTTTTTCAAATAATCAAGGGCTGCTTTTGCCTGTGCAACAACAGCTTCAAAAGCCTGTGGCTGGTGGATGGCAAGATCGGAAAGCACCTTGCGATCCACTTCAATACCGGCCTTGGTCAAACCATCAACCAACCGGGCATAGGTCAAGCCATGCTCGCGCGCAGCGGCATTAATGCGCTGTACCCAAAGCGAGCGGAAATTGCGTTTACGCGCCTTGCGGTCGCGATAGGCATATTGCATCGATTTGTCGACAGCAGCCTTGGCGGTGCGGATGGTATTTTTACGGCGGCCGTAGAAACCTTTGGCCTTCTTGATTACTTTTTTATGTCTGGCGTGGGCGGTAACGCCGCGTTTTACACGTGCCATGATCGTGGCTCCTTATTGGGAAAATTGCTGGTCGGGATTCTGCTTGCCGGATTTATTTTGTTCCGTAGGGCAGAAACTTCCTGACAATGCGGGCATCGGGGTCACTCAGAACCATGGTGCCGCGGGCATTACGGAGAAACTTGTTGCTCCGCTTGATCATGCCATGCTGTTTTCCGGCGGCCGCAACTTTAATTTTGCCGTTCGCCGTAATTTTAAAGCGCTTCTTGGCGCTTGATTTGGTCTTCATCTTGGGCATTTTGCTAATTCCTTTGTTCACGAGGCAAAGACTGGTCACCAGGACCACATCGCCAATCATTTTGATAAATTTCGCCTATAACCAGACCAATGGTTACAGGGCTGCGTTCAAAAACAACCACGGCATGCCCTGCCGGATCGCTCGACCGCGGGGTTATAGGGGTGATCGGTTCATTTGGCAACAGTGAATTGCGCGAATTATCGCCCGCGAATTCTTGGGTCCAGCGCATCACGCAACCCGTCGCCGATATAATTGACACTCAATACGGTCAGCGAGATTGCAAGGCCGGGCCAGATTACCCGCGACGGGGTGAGCTGCATGAAATCCTTGCCGTCAAACAGCAATCGGCCCCAGGTTGGAAAATCCGAAGGAAAACCAAGCCCGAGAAAGCTTAAGGCCGATTCGGTAATAATAGCATTGGCAATGCCAAGGGTAGCCGACACCATGATTGGCGAGAGCACATTGGGCAGAATATGCCGGGTAATAATCCGGTGCCTGCGGGTGCCGATCGAATGGGCCGCAATGATAAACTCCTGCTCTTTGAGCGCCAGCACCTCACCGCGGACAATGCGTGCGGTCTGCATCCACGAGGTGATGCCAATGACAAATACGATCAGAAAAAATATCCCGGTTTCCGGTCCGAAAGCTGAACGCAGGGAATCGCGAAACAACATGATTATCACCAGTAACAATGGTAGCAGTGGCAGGGCCAGGAACAAATCTGTCAGCCGCATCAGCACGCCATCGAGAATTTTGAAAAACCCGGCAATCACGCCTATGAGTGCGCCAAGAATTAGCGAAAGCAACATTGCGGTGACGCCGACAAGCATCGAGACCTGACCACCGGCCATAACCTGGGCCAGCATATCGCGGCCAAGATTGTCCGTCCCCATGGGATGGGCAAGAGATGGCGACAGATTTTTATTTCGGATATCAAGAAATTGCGGATCGAGATCGTGAATATAGGGGCCAAACACCACCACAAAAACGATGAATGCAAATACCGCCATGCCAACCAGTGCGCCGGTATGGGTGCGGAACTGCCGCCAGACATCCGACCACAAAGAACGGTGTTCGTGCAGAGGTTCGGATACGATTTCTGTGATGCTGGAATTAGTCATAGCGTATCCTTGGATCCAGCATGCCATAGACGATATCGGCGATCAGATTGAACAGCACGATTAATATGGCGAATATGAACGTCAATGTTTGAACCAGCGGAATGTCCGCATTTTCAATGCCGATAATCAGCAATTGACCAAGCCCGTTCACCCGGAAAATTTGCTCGGTTATGATGGCGCCGCCAAATATCTGCGGTACGCCAAGTGCAATGACCGTGACCACTGGAATGAGCGAATTACGCAATACATGGACCAAAATCACGACTTTTTCGCTCATGCCCTTAGCGCGCGCGGTGCGGACGTAATCCTGGTTGAGATTATCCAGCATTGATGCCCGCATGAAGCGGCTGAGCTGAGCTGCATTAAACAGTGCCAGCACCATGACCGGCATGATCAGTTGCCTGATCTGCATCCAGAATGACGACCAGTCGGTAACATTCAATGTGGTATCGTAAATTGACGGCAGCCAGCCAAGTTGCACCGAAAAAATGACAATCAACAAAAGGCCGGTGAAAAAGGTCGGGACAGAAAAGCCGACCATTGAAACAAATGTGCCAATCTGGTCGAACCACGAATACTGCTTGTAAGCTGAGAGAACGCCAATTGGCAGGGCGATGATGATGCCCACCACATAGGAAAGACCCACTACCCACAGGGTTTGCGGCATGCGTTCAACAATCAGATCAACCACCGGTGAACGGCTCATCCATGATGTTACCCGCAGGCGATTGGCTGAATCGCCGATTTTGACATCGAACCATTGTTCAAAAATGTTCAGCGGTTCATTGACGAAAAACTGCTCAAGCCATTTCAGATAGCGAATGTGAAACGGTTGGCCAAGGCCAAGTGATTCACGAATTTGTGCCCGCACTTCAGCAGGAATTGTCAGCGGCAGATTGCCGGTTGGATCATTGGGCGCAAGATCCAGAATAATAAAAATTATAAAGCTGATAACCAGCAGCGTTGGTATCGCAAACAGCAGACGCCTGATGGTGTAATTCAGCATTGATTGACCTTTGATTTCGCCGGCAATCCGGCCCGCAAATGGCTGCGGGCCGGAAGGATTTAAGTGCTATTATTTAGCACGTGTCCAGTCTGCAACATTCCACAATTGGGAATCCCAGGAGTTCATCCGCACGCCTTTAAGAGTATTGGCGTGGGCTGAAACATCGCCACGGTGAATGAGCGGGATCATAACGCGTGCCTGCATCAGCATATCATTCATTTTCATGGCGAGAGCTGCACGTTTTTCAAGTGACGCGGTTTTACCCATTTCAGCCACCAATGCATCATATTCCGCGTTGCAATAACGAGGCATATTGTTGCCAATCCACTGGTTGGACGGTTTTGGGATTTCATTACAGGCCCATGAACCCATATAACGTTCCGGATCAGTACCATCGAAATTGTTGGTGTACATTTCGATATCGGCAAAGAATTTCTGGAACGTGTCCGGGCTTGACTGGTCACCACCGAAAAATACCGAAGCGGAGATATTACGCAATTCGGTTTCAACACCAATTGCTTTCCACATGTGCTTGCTCAGCGCCTGAGTACCCTGACGCACACCATTGGTTGAAGTTTGATAGAGGATCGAGAGGCGCACGCCATCCTTGGCACGAATGCCATCACTTCCCCTAACCCAACCTGCATCGTCCAGCACTTTGTTGGCTCTGGCAACATCCTGCTTTTTGCAGGAATCGTTGGCGGTTGATGCATAAATCGCAGGAGCCGGAAGCACGTTACAGGTCACCTGACCTGCTTTGCCATAGCCCGCATCGACCAGAATCTGGCGATCAATTGCAAATGACAGCGCTTCACGAACCGCCGGATCCGTCAGGAACGGATGTGGTCCGCCTTCAACCGTGCCGCGCTTGTCACCAAGGGCCGGATCAACATTTGTGGACTGAACCATCAAACGCTCAACCGACGTGCCAAAAGAGGTCACAATTGTACCTTTTCCGGCAGCGGCCATCTGGGCAAGGATTTCAGGTTCCACCTGAAGGTTCCAGGCATAATCAAACTCACCGGTTTCCAGCACCGAACGGGCTGCTGCAGCGGCTTCACCGCCACCTTTGATTATCGCGGTTGCAAAGGCGGGTTTTCCCTCTTCGCGGTATTTGTCGTTGGCTGCATAAACCACAACGTCATTGGATTTGAATTCGGTTACAACAAACGGGCCTGTACCAATCGGGCCAAAATTCTGGGCGGTACAGGTCGGGGCTTTTGCGCCCATGCAATCCTTGAACTGTTCGCGCTGAATAATCGGCACAGTGGCACCAACAAATGGACCATATGGAAATGGCTTGGCCACTTTGAAGGTGATCTTGACGGTCAGGTCATCAACCGCCTCAATAGACTTCACATCATTAAAGTTGGCCAGCGAATTACAGCCGCCTGTCGGATCCATGCAATATTCACCGGAAAACACCACATCCGCTGCTGTAAATGGCGAACCGTCAGACCACACAACTCCCTTTTTCAGCTTCCATGTGATGCTGGTAAGGTCAGAAGATACACCACCATTTTCAATGGTTGGAATTTCTGCGGCAAGTGAAGCCACCATGGCACCGTTTTCGTCATACTTGGCCAGTGGCTCAAGTATCATTGATGCCGCATGTGTATCCTTGGTGCCGCCTGACAGATAAGGATTGAGAATGGATGCCGCTTGCCAATAGATGATATTCAGCTGGCCGTCCATGCCGCGCATCTTCATCATGGAATCGCTGGAGGCATTGGCTGCGGTCGCCATAAGCGCTCCCGCCACACCAGCCAGCATAATAATTTTAAGTTTTTTCATTTTAAATTCTCCCATTTGTTCAGTTAAAGTATTTTCATTCGGTTGAATGACCGACATCTTCTGACCAACCAGAAAATACCGGGTATTAATCTGACGGTTATGCCGCCACGATTGTATTACCGGTCTGCCAGATGGCAGGCCACATAACGATCTCCTCCAAGATCACGCCATTGGGGCGAGAGGTCAAAACACTTTTTTTCTGCAACCGGGCACCTTGTGCTGAAAACACAGCCCGATGGCGGGTTGGCAGGGTTTGGTACGTCACCCTTTAATATGATCCGTTCTCGTTTTGCTTCGATTTTAGGGTCCGGTACGGGTACCGCCGATAACAATGCTTTCGTGTAGGGGTGTTTGGGATTTTTGAACAGTTGATCTACCGATGCAAGTTCCATGACCTTGCCGAGATACATCACTGCAACCCGGTCGGCTATATGGCGGACCATCGACAAATCATGGCTGATAAACAGATAGGTTAGCCCAAGCTTACCCTGCAAGTCCTCCAGCAGATTGACTACCTGCGCCTGAATGGAAACGTCCAATGCTGCAATCGGCTCATCACAGACGATAAATTCCGGATCCAGCGCCAGTGCCCGGGCAATGCCGATACGTTGCCTTTGGCCACCGGAAAATTCGTGCGGATAACGATTGATAAAACTCGGGTCAAGCCCGACCGCATCAAGCAACTCACTAACCCGCGCCTTTTTTTGTTTGCCGGAAACCACACCATGCTCATCCAGCGGTTCCGATACGATTGAGCCAACGGTCATGCGTGGGTTGAGACTTGCCTGCGGGTCCTGGAAAATCATTTGCATCCGCGGGCGCATTTTGCGCAGGTCCGAGCGGTTGAGGTCGGCAATGTTGCTGCCTTCAAATTTTATTTTTCCGGCTGTCGGATTGTAAAGCCGCAATATCGCCCTGCCAGTGGTTGATTTACCGCAGCCACTTTCGCCTACCAGTCCAAGAGTTTCGCCGCGCCTGATGTCAAATGTCAGACCATCAACGGCTTTGACTGCGCCAACCTGACGTCGCAGGATACCCTTGTAGATCGGGAAATGCATGCGCAAATCCTCAACCTCGACCAGTATATTTTTGTTCTCCGCTTCAGCCATTGTCGATGGCCTCGTTTTTTTCAACATCCCACCAACAGGCAACCTTGTGGTCATTGCTGCGCAGTTCAAGCATCGGGTTTTCACCAAGGCAACGATCAAATGCGTATTTGCATCGCGGTGCAAACGGGCAAGATTGAGGTTTGTTGACCAGGTTTGGTGCCTGACCTGAAATGCTCATCAACCGGTGTTCGCCATCTTTGTTGATGCCGGGCAACGTTTCCAGCAAGGCAATTGTATAGGGGTGTTTGGGTGCTTCAAACAGGGTGGAAACCTGAGCATATTCAACAATGAAACCACCATACATTACCGCGACACGGTCGGCGATACCAGCGACCACGCCCAGATCATGGGTAATCCAGATGATTGCCATGCCGAGTTTTTGTCGCAATTCACGTACGATTTCGAGAATTTGCGCCTGAACCGTCACATCAAGGGCGGTGGTGGGTTCATCGGCAATCAGAAGTTTTGGATCGCAGGCAAGGGCTATTGCGATTACCACCCGCTGCCGCATGCCGCCTGAAAACTGATGCGGAAAATCGCGCAACCGGTCTCCGGCAGAAGGTATGCCGACAAGTTCAAGCAACTCAATAGCGCGCGCGCGGGCGGCATTATTATCGAGACCAAGATGTTCGCGCAGGGGTTCCATTATCTGAAACCCGATGGTGAAAACCGGGTTCAGCGAGGTCATAGGGTCCTGGAATATAAACCCGATCTGACCGCCGCGAACCTTGCGCAAAGCTTCTTCGTCGGTGTGCAACAGGTCATTGCCCTGAAACAGGACTTTTCCGGATACAATTTCCGCCGGTGGCATTGGCAACAGCTTGAGGAGTGACATCATGGTGACACTTTTACCGCAGCCGCTTTCGCCGACCACGCCGAGTAACTCGCCCGGCTGCAGCTGAAAACTCAGGCCGTTCACCGCATACACAGTGCCATCTTGCGTATGAAATACAGTTTTAAGATCAGTGACTTCAATCACCGGATCACTGGTTTGAGTACCCAGATTCATTCCTACCCTTAACACAATCCACATCGACGGGTTCAAGCGCCCGCTTCTCATATTGATTAGTGGCCACATCAAAACCGATCAGTAGAAGTTTGTCCAATAGATTTGTCTATTATTTTTCAGTTCGTTGTTTGTATTCACAGGCTGGAAACGATGGCTTTGACGATTATCACCCTTGCGATTTATACATCAACACTTCATAGGCAACGGATCATGGAATGATGATTTGTTGCAAAGGCAAATTCAGTTGAACCCGACCCTGCTGACCATTTTTTGCGGATTGTTGTTGTCGATCACCGCATTTTCAATCGACATCATGTTGCCTGCTTTTGAAAACATGCGGGTTGATCTTGGCACCGACATCGAAAGAGTGCAGCTATCCGTACCATTTTTTGCCATCGGCTATGCAGTGAGCCAATTGGCATTTGGGCCTGCATCAGACAGGTTTGGCCGGAAGCCGATGGTTATTGCCGGTCTGTTGCTGTTCCTGTCCGGGGCAATTGTTGCAGCTTTGGCACCGTCAATCGAACAGGTATTGTCAGGGCGAATTTTACAAGGATTTGGCGGTGGGGCCGGTCAGGTGATTGGCCGGGCAGTTTTACGGGATCAAAACTCGGGCCCGCAACTGGCGCGTGCCATGGCATTGGCAATGTCGATCTTTTCTTTTGGTCCGATATTTGCCCCGTTGCTCGGATATGGCTTAACCGCAATTGGCGAATGGCGGCTGATCTTTTCGGCAATGGGTACATTCAGTCTGGTCTTGCTGGCGGTTGCTGTATTCTGGCTGCGCGAAACAAATGACACGACGGACCAAAATGCGCTGCGGCCAAAAATACTGTTAAGCTCAATTGGTGCAATTGTTTCCGATTGGCAATCGCGAACATTTTTGCTGATTGCCGTATTTGCCTATTGTGCGTTGTTGTCATTTGTCACCAATGCACCAAGAATTTATGCCAGCACATTTGGAGTTTCCGGCCTTGCTTTTGCAACCCTTTTTGCATCCACCGGCGTTGGTATCATGCTTGGGCAATTGGCAAACCGTAAACTGCTTGCCCGCCACAATATATTGTCAATCATGCGGTTGGCTTCGTTCTTGCTGGTGCTTGTCTCTTTTGCAATATTGATATTATCCCGACTGGAGATTTTGACCGCGCTGACATTCACATTGGCGATGTTTGTTTTTAATAC
>JALTNS010000401.1:0-2423 GCA_027000565.1 Rhizobiaceae bacterium
CAACGAGCCTTTTTTAACAAAGGCTTTCATCATATTGGAAAGTGGGAACATGCACCTGCGCTTTCAACTTTAAGGAATATCGCTGAATAAACCTGAACGGGTTGATTTTCAAGCAACAATCAGTGTAAACACTTGTTGACAATGGTATCGGGTCTCACGAACGGCCAACCAGATAATAAGGCGACATCTTGCCTTTGCCCTTGATATCAATCGTTCCCCGCTTTTCAAACCGGTAGTTTGCACCAAGCATTTCTTTCAGCTCCGGCGTAATTTGAATACGCCCGGCTGATCCGGAGGACTCCATCCGCGAGGCAATATTGATGGTATCACCCCAGACATCGTAAAACGGTTTGTTCTTGCCGATTACCCCGGCAACCGCCGGGCCGGAATGAATACCAATACGCACTGATATATGTTCGCCCAGATCCTCGGTCAGTTTTTCAACGACGGAGATCATCTCCAACGCCATTTCCGCCAGAGCGGAGGCGTGGCCATTGCGCCTTTCAGGCATGCCGCCGGCCACCATATAGGCGTCACCGATGGTCTTGATTTTTTCCAGTCCATATTTTTCGGCCAGTTTGTCGAATTCGGAAAATACCCTGTTGAGCATCCCCACAATCTGCTCTGCTGACTGGTTCGAAGCGCGTGCGGTAAATCCTTCTATATCGGCAAACAGAATGGACACATCATCAAATTCATCCGCTATCACTTTATTAGGGTGATCTTTCAAACGTGCTGCAATCGGTTTGGGCAACAGGTTTTGCAGCAACAGTTCTGAGCGTGCATATTCGCGCTCAAGAGCTGCTTCCGATTTCTCAATGGTTGAAAAGGCAATGTAGGTTGTCAGAAAGAGAATAAACTCAAGTCCCATAATGTTTACTATAAAAATGATATCGTTTTCAGTGATGTCAAACTCATCAATAAATGGAATCCTGACCGCATCATACAGAGCCTCATCGAACCCTATGGATTCAGGCACCGTAAAATAAAAAAGCAAAAAAGTTGTGCTTGCCAGTGTCGTCAATATCGCTGTTAGAACGATGTTCGATGAACCCAAAAAATAGAAAAGCACCACCGGGGCCGCCAGAAGTAGAAAATAGGTGCCGTTTCTGAGCCCAAAAGTTACTGCAAACGTTATAAAAACAACAAACCAGAGAATGAAATATCCAACTTTTGCACCATATCCAACCTTGTGCATGACAAATACCGGGATGAGTCCCAGCAGCAGCAGTAAGTTAAGTTCTGCTGCCTTTTTCCAACCCCAGTCATCCAGCTGATAAATGACAATGGCCACTGAAGCGATGCATACGACAAAGACCAGTGACACCAAATTTATTATCTGAATTTTTCGCGCGGTTTTTTCATCAAAATCTGCTGTTCCCAGATTAACAATACCAAGTACAGGTTTCCACAATTTTGAGAATATTGACATCTTGTATTCACCTGCCCGAACTAATTAGCTGGACTAATTATAAGAACTGCTTTGCGACCATCCTTAAGAGTCCCGCTGCCTTTACCACGAATCGGAAAGCGTGATGACAGTGTAAATTTGTATTTACCTGCAAGTCCGTTGTCGCAACGCAAAGTGCCGTTGCCTCGCGAAAACAGGATGTTGATTTTTGCCACACCGCTACACGCGCTGCCGGTGTTAAGCTTTCCATTCACCTTACCCCTGCGCGAAGCTATATTGAAATTTGCGTAACCATTAAATCGAACGGTGCCACCAACGATCCTTGCGGATATCTTTGCCCATATGCCTGAATTTTGCGCCGAAGCGGAATTGATGTGAGCCGACACCGCGAACAGCAAACCTGCCGACAAAAGAGAAAATACTTTTTTCACATACACACTCCATTGTAACCTTTTTAATTATCGACAGAAGTCAAGGGTGCTGACTCTGCGAACAGATAATCGTTTAGCCCTTTAACAATCTTTGAAATCACTATCCCTACATCGCCTGGCTTTTGCTTCCGATTGAACGATTTCATCTTTCGACATTGAACGCTCCAGTCTTCGCTTAAGTTTGTCTGAATTTTTCTGACCGGCATCGGCTGCGAGAACGAACCACATATGGGCAAGTTTGGCGTTTGCCGGAACGCCGTCGCCATTTCGCAACATAATTGCCACCTTTTCCTGGCCATAGGCGTTTCCCTGTTTAGCCCCGATCATAAACCACGAGAACGCTTTTTCGTAGTTTCGCGGAATTCCGTTGGCCATGTGGTACATATTCGCCAGCCACATCGCAGCATCGACATTTCCCTGTTCTGCAGATTTTTCAAACCACTTGGCGGCATTGACCGGGTCGGGTGATACGCCAATGCCATTCAACAAAATTCGGCCCAGATTTTTTTGCCCCAAAGGGTCGCCATTTTCGGCTGACTTGCGATACCAACCGGCGGCTTTTTCAAGATCAGCCTGAATAC
>JALTNS010000401.1:2433-11199 GCA_027000565.1 Rhizobiaceae bacterium
TTTCCCTGTTCCGCGGCCTTGCGGAAACTTGCAATCGAACCGGTATAACCAGTGCTGACTTCAGCTTTGGCGTTATCGCGATGGGAACCAGCGATGGCAGAAATCGACCCCGTAAAAACAGCCAAAATGACAGCAATGCTTCGAACAAGGTTGAACAAGATTTATCACCCATGGATGTTTAACAACAAAGTGTAGCTTAAACCGTATGCTTGAATGTGCCAAACATCACATGGGCGTTGTGCTATGCGACTTGTTGCTCGCCTGCCAGTTTTGCCAGTTTGGTCATTATCACCGCGGAGCCGCGCAGGCGCTTGTCGGCGGTTGGCCAGTCGCGGGCAAAAAACACGCTCTGGTCCGGGCGAATTTTGGCCAACACCCCCTGTTCGCCGATATAGTTGATCAGCCCTGCCGGATTTTCAAATTGCTGATCGCGGAATGAAACCACCACCCCCTTAGGCCCGGCATCAAGTTTTGCCACATTGGCCCGGCGGCAAAGGGATTTGACAAATACAATCTTCAACAGGTGATCGACTTCTTCCGGCAACGGCCCGAAGCGGTCAATCAGTTCCGCCCCAAAAGCATCAATTTCCGCCGGATCATCAAGGTCAGCCAATCGCTTGTAGAGCCCCATGCGCAGGGTCAGATCAGGCACATAGTTTTCAGGTATCATTACGGTGGTACCAACCGAAATCTGCGGCGACCACCGGCCTTCGGCAAGGCTTTCATCGCCCTCTTTCAATTGTGCCACCGCCTCTTCGAGCATCTGCTGATAAAGTTCGTAACCAACTTCACGGATTTGGCCAGACTGTTCCTCGCCCAGTAAATTGCCGGCACCTCTGATATCCAGATCGTGGCTGGCCAATTGAAAACCGGCACCAAGAGTATCAAGCGATTGCAGCACCTTTA
Source organism: Rhizobiaceae bacterium (assembly GCA_027000565.1). Lineage (GTDB taxonomy): Bacteria > Pseudomonadota > Alphaproteobacteria > Rhizobiales > Rhizobiaceae > SZUA-100. Next base: position 3,340 of record JALTNS010000401.1, read on the forward strand.
GCCGCCGTTCTGCGGTTGGTGTCAGAAGTTTGTTGGCGGGCAGTGTGAACAACGCATAGGCGCGGGTTTTGGAACGCCCCACCCGGCCCCGCAACTGATATAACTGCGCCAGACCAAACATATCGGCCCGGTGGACAATCATCGTATTGGCGGTTGGAGTATTCAGACCGGATTCAACAATTGTTGTCGACAGCAAAACATCATATTGACCATCATAAAAGGCGTTCATCACGTCTTCCAACTCGCCCGGAAGCATTTGGCCATGGGCGACCGCGACCTTCAGTTCAGGCGTGTGGCCTTCCAGCCAATCCTTGCGTTCGGCCAGATCGGAAACCCGTGGGCAGACATAAAAACTCTGTCCACCGCGATACCGCTCACGCAACAATGCTTCGCGCACGACCAAGCCGTCAAACGGTGAGATGAATGTGCGGACCGCCAGCCTGTCGACCGGCGCGGTGGTGATCAACGAGAGTTCGCGCACCCCGGTTAACGCCAGTTGCAGGGTGCGCGGAATTGGGGTAGCCGAAAGGGTGAGTACATGTACATCCGAACGCAGTTCTTTCAGGCGTTCCTTGTGCTTGACACCAAAGCGCTGCTCTTCATCGATAATCAACAGCCCGAGATCGCGAAATTTGATGGATTTGCCCAACAGGGCATGGGTGCCGATGATAATATCGACCGTTCCATCGCTGATGCCCGCCTTGGCCTGGCTTAACGCTTTTGGGCCGACCAATCTCGATGCCTGGGCAATGTTGATCGGCAATCCGTGAAAACGGTCAACAAAGGTTTTATGGTGTTGGCGGGCCAAAAGCGTTGTCGGCACGACCACGGCGACCTGCTTTCCGGCCATCGCAGAAACAAAAGCGGCGCGTAGTGCCACCTCGGTTTTACCAAAACCGACATCACCGCAAACAAGCCGGTCCATAGCACGGCCAGCAGCAAGGTCATCGAGCACCGCATCGATGGCCCCCATCTGATCGTCGGTTTCCTCATAGGGAAAACGTGATGAAAATTCATCGTAAAGTCCGTCTTGCGGCACCAGCCTTTCGGTGGTTTTCAGCATTCTGGTGGCTGCGATCCTGATCAGGGCATCAGCCATTTCCAGCAATTGCTTTTTCGGCCTGGCTTTGCGTGCCTGCCAGTTGCCGCCACCAAGCCGGCCCAGTCGCACTTCCGTATCGGCCGAGCCACCACGGGCCAACCGACCGATGTTTTCAACCGGCAGGAAAAGCCGGTCGTCGCCGGCATATCGAAGTTCCACACAATCATGCGGCGCACCCGCAGCTTCTATGGTGCGCAGGCCGGCAAACCGGGCAATGCCGTGGTCCACGTGGACCACGATATCGCCCTCGTTAAGAGCGGTTACTTCTGATAAAAATTCGGCACCTTTTCGCTTTTTGCGGCTTTGCCGAACCAGCCGGTCGCCAAGCACATCCTGCTCGCCGATAATGGCAAAGTTTTCAGTTTCAAATCCACTTTCAAGCTTGAGGATGGCAAATCCGGTTGCCCCTTTGGCAAGGGTTTCAATCTCGCCAAAACCGTCAACCTTTTGCCCACGCTCGAGGCCGTGTTCCTCAAGCACATGCAACATACGGTCACGCGCGCCTTTCGACCATGAAGCAATAACCGGCTTTTTACCGGCTTTGCGCAGGGCGCTCACATGGGCAATCAGTGCATCGAATATATTGGCCGACTGACTTGCCCGTTCATTGGCAAACGAACGCCCCTGCCTGCCATCCAGCGCTATGATCCGTTTGGCAGAACTCTCACTGGTTTCCATGGGTTCAAACGGGGTCAGGGAAATTTGTCCGCGACCTGTTAGTTGCTCTCGCACTTCTTTTGATGAAAGATAAAGGGTGTTCACGGGAACCGGTTTGTAAGGCGTGCTGCCGTCATCGCCCGATTGTTCTTCTAGCGCGCGCTTTCGTGCCCCGTAGTGATCGGTAATCTGGTCATGGCGCTCGTTAAGTGCCTCCATCGCCAAATGGTCCATTACAATCGGAGCCTCGCCGAAATAGTCAAACAGCGATTCGAGATGGTCATAAAACAGCGGCAACCAGTGCTCCATGCCCGAGTAACGTCGCCCTTCGCTGACCGCCTGATAAAGCGCATCCTCTCTGGTAGCAGCACCAAACAGACTGAGATATTTATTGCGAAAACGGGCAATGCTTTCGGCAGAAAGCACCACCTCGCTCATTGGCACCAGATCAAGTGATGCGCCTTGCGACAAGGTACGCTGGGTCGCAGCATCAAAGGCGCGAACTGATTCAAGCGTATCGCCAAAAAAATCCAGTCGAAGCGGCAATTCTTCACCCGGTGCAAAGAGATCAAGAATACCACCGCGCACCGCATATTCTCCGGTTTCGCGCACTGTCGAGGTGCGTTGAAAACCGTTGGATTCAAGCCAGCGCACCAGCTCATCCATGTTGATGCGATTGCCGGCCCTGGCCCGCATAACCTGTGATTTCATGAATTTGCGCGGAGGCACTTTCTGCACCAGGGCATTTGGCGTGGTCAGCACTATTGCAGGTTGATCATTGATGACACCGGCGGCAATTTCCGCAAGTACTGCGATGCGTCTGGCGGCCATATCGACCCCGGGCGAAACCCGGTCATAGGGCAAACAATCCCACGAGGGCAATGCAACTGTCCGTAACCAGGGGGCAAAAAACTTTAAGCCTGTCTCCACATCTGCCATGCGCTGGCCATCGCGGGCAACGAACACCAAAGGCCCCTTGCCGCCGCCATCGCGCACCAGCTTGGCAAGTACCAGTGCCGCATATCCATCGGGCACTCCGCTGAGCACCTTTTCGGCATCATCAGCGAGAAGATTATCCAGTCTGGTGAGGAAACTGTAAGGCATTTTCGAGTGTTTGGGGTCGGGACTCATTAAGCTCATTCAAATTTGTATTGATACTACCGGCAAAATTTCCCCTGTTCAGCAAAGAATTTGGTCAGCGCAGAATGGATAACATTATTGGGGCCTGACCCTTAGTTTCCCTGAACGGTAAACGCAACAATCTTTGCATAGAGCGGTGTAAGGATTTCAGCCGGTGGCAAAACCTCGCCGGAAACCCATGAAAAGAGATCGCGGTCTGGAAACTCCATCAACGCTTCCAGCGCATCGAGCTCAGATTCAGACAGGTTGGCAATATGGTTATCGGCAAATCGACCAAACACCAGGTCCATCTCCCTGGTGCCACGATGCCAGCAACGGAACAGTATTTTTCGTTGGCGATTATCCAGCGCCGCGCTTGAAATTGTTGTGCCCATATGAAAAACCGGCCAATCGTGTCGATGGACCGCTCTATAGCCGATGAATGCAGAAATGTCAGAAATTTATCGCAACAAATGCCGGTGCAAATAAATAAATTTGCCGGGCAGTTATAAATTCATGGATTATCTATCGCCACTTATTGAGCAATGAAGTCGCTGACCTGCTGGAATCTTGCGTCCATTCCACCACCAAGGCTTGATGCTGCGGAGACAATTGCCAGAGAAAGGACGCCAGCAATTATACCATACTCAATCGCAGTCGCACCAGACTCGTTATTTGCGAATTTATAAAACAAAAACTTCATAATAATTCTTGGATCCGTAGTTTCGATTTTCCTGCAATGATCAAAACTACCGATCATATTATTGCACTTTATCAATCAGAAATTGAGTTGCACTTAAGGAACTAGATTAATATTTTCTGATGATTAACCGATTATCCATCACAATTAACTTAAGACTTACAAGTTCGACATTCCTCAAAACTCCACAATACCAATAATAATTCTGGCATCGGCAGCTATCGAATTAGTCGAACCGCATGGGCAATTTGTCTGGTGCAATACCCTTGCATCCTTCTGTACTCCTTGGCAGTTTGCATCCATGCGTCCAACCATTCTCAATCCGCTGTTTGCGCCGATATCCTCGCTGGATGGTATTGGCCCGAAACTGGAAAAAACCCTCACTCGCCTGCTCAAAGGCAACGATGAGCAGGGTATGGCCCGGGTGGGTGATCTTTTGTTCCACCTGCCCCATTCAATTGTTGACCGGCGTAATCAGCCGGGCATCGCACACGCGCCCGAAGGCGCAATTGTCACACTCAAAATTCGGGTTGACCGGCATCAACCTTCGCCCCGTGGCAACAATCGGGTTCCCTACCGGGTATTTGTCCACGATGACAGCGGTGAAATGGCCCTGGTGTTTTTTCGTGGCCATGCAAGCTGGCTTGAAAAGCAATTGCCGGTTGGCGAGGCGCGATTTGTCTCCGGGCGGGTAGAATGGTTCAATGGTCGTCCCAACATGGTGCACCCGGACCACATAGTCAGCGAAGCCGAGTTTGACACCATGCCGCTGGTTGAACCGGTTTATCCATTGACCTCCGGTCTTTCCGGCAAGGTGTTGCTGAAAGCCGTACGTGCCGCCCTTGCCACCCTGCCCGAATTGCCCGAGTGGCAAAATCAAGCTGTACTGGACAAGCGCGGGTGGCAATCGTTTTCAAAAAGTCTCAACCGCATCCATGCACCGCGTGATGCACTCGATATTGATCCGATGTCGCCCGCATGGCAACGGCTGGCTTACGATGAACTGCTGGCTGGCCAACTGGCACTGGCGCTGGTGCGCAGCCAGATGAAAAAGGCCGCCGGTAAAGCCCGAATTGCCACAGGAATTAAATCACAAGCCATTCTCGCTGCCCTGCCTTTTCAACTGACCCGGAGCCAGAAACAATCTGTCGATGAAATATTGGCCGATCTGGCCTCACCCGAACGCATGTTGCGGTTGTTGCAGGGCGATGTTGGCTCCGGCAAAACCATTGTTGCCCTGCTGGCAATGGCTGCATGTGTGGAAAGCGGCGCACAGGCGGCAATCATGGCGCCTACGGAAATTCTTGCCCGTCAGCACATGGCAACTCTTACTCCCTTGTGCAAAGCCGCCGATATGACCATCGACATTCTTACAGGCCGCGAAAAGGGCAAGGAACGCGAAGCGATCTATGCCCGTTTGGCAAACGGTGAAACCGATATTCTGGTCGGCACCCATGCGGTGTTTCAGTCTGGGGTCGAATTTGCCGATCTTGGTCTTGGCATAATTGATGAGCAGCATCGTTTTGGCGTCCATCAACGACTGGCCCTTTCGGCCAAGGGAGACGACACCGACATTCTGGTGATGACCGCAACACCTATACCGCGCACGCTCGTGCTGACGTTTTTTGGCGATATGGATGTTTCCAAATTGACCGAAAAACCTGCCGGACGGCAAAAAATTCAGACCAATGCAATTTCACTCGAACGGCTTGGCCATGTGGTTGATCGCATCAGGGCGGCGATTGACGCCGGTAAAAAAGTTTACTGGATTTGCCCTCTGGTCGAGGAAAGCGAAGAACTTCCGGTAACCGCCGCCGAAGACCGCTTCAAGGCTTTGCAGCAGATTTTGGGCGATCAGGTCGGGCTGGTGCACGGGCGGATGAAGGCGGCGGAAAAAGATGCTGCCATGCAGGCCTTCAAGAATGGCAAAATTAGAATACTGGTCGCCACCACGGTGATCGAAGTAGGCGTCGATGTGCCGGACGCCACCATTATGGTGATTGAACATGCGGAACGCTTTGGCCTTGCGCAATTGCACCAGTTGCGCGGCCGGGTCGGGCGTGGCAGCGAACAATCAAGCTGTCTGTTACTTTACAAAACCCCGCTTGGCGAGGTGGCGGAAGCGCGGATAAAAATCATGCGTGAAACCGAAGACGGTTTCCTGATCGCCGAGGAGGATTTACGCTTGCGTGGCGAAGGTGAGATTCTAGGCACAAGACAATCCGGCACGCCGGGATTTTCCGTTGCGCGGCTGGAAGTGCATGGCGAATTGCTGGAAATGGCCCGCGATGAGGCCCGCATGGTGCTGGATCAGGGGTTTAACGGCGAAAAAGGTGAATCCTTGCGTGTTCTGCTTTATCTGTTCGGGCAGGATGAGGCGGTGAAACTGTTGCGCGCGGGGTAAATTATCCACCCCCCGCCCTATCAAGCGCCACCGGAAAACACTTTTCAAACAGATCAAGATCGTCTTTGGTGCCAACACTGACACGAATACAGCGGTCTTGCGGCGCCACGCCCGGCATGCGCACAAAGATGCCCTGTTTGCCGAGTTCAGCCAGTACCGCGCGGGCATAATCGCCATCACGGCCACAATCTATAGCGACAAAATTGGCCGCCGAGTTTACAATTTCAAGGCCGTTATTCTGCGCAATTTCTGCAATACGTTTGCGCGCCCCGTCGACACTGGCAATCGTCTGAGCCAGCCATTGCTGATCGCGCATGGCTGCATTGGCCGCTTCAATACCAAAGCAGTTCATGCCAAAGTGATTGCGGATTTTATCAAATGCCTTGATCAGCTCCACATTGCCGATTGCATAACCCACCCGCGCACCGGCAAGACCATAGGCTTTTGAAAAGGTGCGAAAGCGTAGAACCTGCCGGTTATCAAGATCAATTTTTGGCGATGTTCCTTCAGGGGCAAATTCCACATAGGCCTCATCGAGAAACAAAACCGACTGCTTTGGCAGCTTATCGATCATCGTTTCCAGTTCATCACCCGACCACCAGGTACCCATCGGATTATCCGGATTGGCGATGTAAATCACCCGGGCTTGTTCTCTTTCAGCCAGTGTCAGCAGTGCATCGGGGCTTTCGTGATCATCGACATAGGGCGCGGTCAGCAGGTTTCCACCGAGGCCGTTGATATGGTAATTGAACGTCGGATAGGCCCCGAGAGATGTGACCACATTGATGCCCGGCTCGACAAACAGCCGCGCCGCAACACCCAAAAGGCCATCGATCCCCTCGCCTATGACGATGTTTTCCAGCGGCACATCGTGTTGCGCAGATATTGACTGTTTCAGCGCCAGAAATTCCGGATCGGTATATTTCCAACTGTGGGCTATTTCATTTCTGATCGCTGCATGGGCTTTTGGTGACGCGCCAAAGACGTTTTCATTGGCGCCGATGCGGGCACGAAACGGAGACCCAATGGCGCGTTCCTGCAATTCCGGCCCGACAAACGGAACGGTGGATGGCAGGGAGTGAACCAGCGGAGTGAATGGAATTTTCATGATGTGTCAATTCTATCGATGTTTTTGCCAGATAAAAAACGGTGCCTTGTTGGGGCGCACATTAAGACTGGCGCGCAAATCATTGGTGATGCCATCGCTGATAACCTCACCACCGGGTATATTTTCCAGAAATTCAATAAAGTCCGATCCCAGCAGTTTGAAATGATCTTCCTGCATGAATTTTTCCAGCCGTTCCTCATCACTCGCAAGGTTCTCGCCACCTTCCACAGTCAGCCTGTCCAAATAGGGCCCGGGTACTGAAAATATCATTCGCCCACCGGGTTTCAGCAGTCTGGTAAACTCCATTAGGTGATCACCATAGTGCCCCGGAATATGTTCAAGCACATGGTTGTGCAGGATGGCGTCGAAATAATCAGGAGGGAATATATTGAAATTCCCGGGGAAAAACAGCCGCAAACATTGTGCATGCGGGTAGCGTTCCGGCGATGCATCGGCGCAGAGATATCCGGTGCCAATGACCTCATCAAGCGCCGGATGCAGGCAGGGTTCAGGTGCCAGATGCAACACCCTCAGATTTTGTGGCTGTTCGTCAAGGGTGAATAAATGCCGCTGATAGACCGCGAAGGCTATGCGGTGACGTGCCAGTGCACCACATTCGCCACACTGTTCATCTGGCCTTCCCCGCCAGGCAACAAAATTATCGCCACCGCAAATGTTACAGGTCAATTCAATCTCCAGATTGTCGCCACCAATGATTGTCGCAATCGGTGGATCTACAGTGTTATCCCCATATATGCCTCAAATTTCGG